>JAEZIL010000132.1 GCA_023436685.1 Bacteroidota bacterium
TGGCGTTGCACCACAAGTATTGCTCAGCAATATTTATTTTACAATAGCTACGGCCTCCACAGTCGCATAGCATTCAGGCGAGCCGGTTTCGTTTTTAAAGCATATGTAATATGCCTGGTCGTAGGGAACAGGCACTATCTGTATGTCGTAAGTTCCACCCTTGCTGTCCCTCTGCCATATTAGTGGCCTGCACTGGTCAGGATCGTTACGTGTATACATTGCGGCACACATTGCATGGTCGTATGTATTAATACTTATTCGTCCTTCAGCCGGTTTACTATCTATCATTCCGCCTACTACATATAAAGGTGCTCCATTTTCTAATTTATCCTGAAGCTGGCTCAGGAGTTGTACCGGGGCCGCCTCTTTTTTTTCATTAAGGCCAATGTGAAAGATGAGGCGCTGGGTACCTGCAGGTATTATGAAGGAACAGTAATTTTTGGATAGGTCCTGTATCGACTCGGACCTGGCGTTCTCAACTTTCAATACTTTTTTGCATAATGGTACTGCCCTGTATGCATAGCTAAAAACGGGCAGTACAATAGCTATTGCTAAAGTGATCTGCTTCATAGTTGGCTTACGAATAGAATACTAATATATAAACTCAATTTTTTTAAAAATGTTAAAACCATAGAGTGTTGCTCATACCTTACAAATAATATGGTATTTGTCGTATCTTTGCTCTTTAAAATGCTTTATTTACTTGAATTATTCATGTTGATATAGTTATTCACAGCTGTGTATTACTTTTCAATTAAAAGTAGCCGGCCTGTACTACTTTCGATGTGTACCCGAAAAGGAGAGACTTATGGATATCGAACAATTGATGCCCCATGTAGAGGCCCTTATATTTGCCAGCGAACGTCCTATTATTATGATGGAGATGGTAGAAATGCTTTCTCAGGCGCTGGAAGAGACTATTGAAGAAGAGCGTATTGCTATTTGTATAGATGCTATACGTGAGAAATATGATGCGGAATATTATCCATTTCAGTTAAGAGAAGCAGGTGGCGGCTACCAGTTCCTTACTAAGAAGGCCTACCATAAAACAGTATTACAACTGAATGGTGATAAACATATTAAAAAGCTATCGGCAGCAGCTATGGAAACACTGGCTATCATAGCATACAAATCTCCCATTACAAAATCTGAAATAGAATTCATACGTGGCGTAAGTGCCGATTATTCTATTCAAAAGCTTCTTGAAAAAGACCTGATTGTTATAACGGGGCGCAACGAGAATATGATAGGTAAACCACTTACCTATGCTACCTCGAAGAACTTTATGGATTATCTGGGCATTAACAATCAGGCAGAGCTGCCACAATTGAAAGATATTTCGAACATCGAAATAGTGATGCCTACGGCAGGTTCTGAAGCTATACCAGATGGAGATAATCCTACCATGATGGTACATGCCGATGGTTCTATAGAGCATGGTGAATAGTTAATATATAGTAGACGTTATAATTTAACCCATTGTTTTTACAACAGTGGGTTTTTTGTGGTATGGGGCTTTGCCTGTAGTTTTGCAGCTCAAATCATCTCGTTTATGTTCCCACGTTTGCTTATTACTGTTATCACTGGTTCTTTACTGGCATTTAATACCGCTTCGGCGCAAAACAAAGCCGACCGCGCTATTATCAAACAGTTAAAAGCAGACATTGGTTTTTTGGCCTCCGATGAGCTGGAAGGCAGGCGTGTGGGTTCTGAAGGTGAAAAGAAAGCAGCCACCTATCTAGAGAAGCGTTACAAAGCTATGGGTATAGGCGGCTATTTGGGTAAGTACAGCTATCCGTTTCAATATATAGATGGTAAGAAGATAAACGGCACAACTGTTATCAGGTTTGGGAACAGCATCATGAAGATAAAGGATGAGGCCTTCCCTTTGGCCTTTAGTGCTAACAAACGCGCATATAGCGAGATATTACCTGATGTATTGGAACAAGGCAGTATATGGATGATGCCCATTTATAAAGATTCTGCAGATGCCCAGGATGCACACTTTGACTGGGAAAAGGCTGCCTATGAGAGAGCAGTTGAAGCTCAGAAACAAGGCGCAACCGGAGTGCTTTTTTATGATAGTTACAACGCTAAGTTTGCTCCCGAATACAATGCAAAATCAGAGTACGAAACCCTTGAGATACCAGTTGCTATGCTTACATATAAAGCATACAGCCAACGTATACATGAGTTAAGAAATGAAACCTCAACCGAACGCAACGGTGCCCCTGTAGAATTGAACATATCGCTACAGAAAACAGAGCTTACGGGCCATAACATAGCGGCATATATTGATAACAAAGCACAACATACAGTAGTAATAGGCGCGCATTATGACCACCTGGGTTATGGCCACGATGGCAACAGCCTGGATGCCAGGAAGAGCCACCAGGTGCATAACGGAGCTGATGATAACGCCAGTGGTACTGCTGCTTTGATGCAGATAGCTGAATGGGTAAAGAAGAACAAGCTTAACCAATACAACTACCTGTTCATCAGCTTCTCAGGTGAAGAAGAAGGCCTGATAGGCTCTAAGGCATTTGTTAAAGAACATAAGCTGGATAGCAATAATGTAGCCTACATGATCAATATGGATATGGTAGGGCGCCTGAACGATAGTACACATGCGCTAACAATGGGTGGTATAGGCACATCGCCCGCATGGTGGCAATTTACTAAGAGCAACAAGTTCAAAGTAGCGGTTGATAGCGCTGGTGTAGGCCCATCGGACCATACATCATTCTACTATGCAGGTATACCTGTGTTATTCTTCTTCACAGGACTGCATACCGACTATCATAAGCCTAGCGACGATGCCGACAAAATAAACTACGCCGGTGAAGCCCAGGTGATGCATTATATATACGATGTAGTTGCTAAGATGGATAAGCAGCCTAAACCAGAGTATAGGGTTACCAGGCAATCTACCGTAGGTAAAGTACGCTTCAAGGTGACGCTGGGTATTATGCCCGACTATTCCTTCCAGGAAGGTGGTGTGCGTGTAGATGGCGTTACTGAGGGTAAACCTGCTATAAAGGCCGGTATTAAAGGCGGCGACATCATTACCCAGCTAGGCAAGTACAAAGTGAACGGTATGCAATCTTATATGGAAGCATTAGGTGGCTTCAAAGAAGGTGACCGTACCGAGATCACTGTTCAGCGCGATGGGAAAGAACTTGTTTTGCCAATAGAATTCAAATAATTTTATTGATTTTGCTCTGTTTGGTGGCGGTATAATGCGGCATAGCGTTTATTAAGGGCCATAAGCTCTTCGTGGGTGCCTTGTTCAGCTATTTGGCCGTCATCCAGCACAAGTATTTTGTCAAACTGCCAGCCCGTAAAAATACGATGGGTAATTACTATAATCGTTTTATCGCCTAAGTGGCTGTTTAGGTTGTTCAGTATGGTGCGCTCGGTTTGTGTATCTACTGCAGAGAGCGATTCGTCCATCAACAATATCTTGCTGCGTTTCAAAAGTGCACGAGCCAGTACCATGCGCTGCTTTTGCCCGCCCGATAGCATTACGCCACGCTCGCCTATTACGGTTTCATAACCATTTTGCAGTGTCGCTATATCTTTTTCAAGATCGGCCATTTTTGCTGCCATTTTTACGTCAGCTTCGGTAGCCTGTTCGCTGCCAAATTTTATATTGTTGTACACAGTATCGGAAAACAAATAGGCTTCCTGGGGTGCATAAGCAATTTGCGAACGCAGGTTTTGCAGGTTAAATTCCTTTACTGATACATCATCAAGCATTACGCCGCCTTGTGTAGTATCGTACATACGCAGCAGCATATGCGCCAGGGTAGATTTTCCGGACCCGGTTTTACCGATAATAGCCACTTTTTCACCAGGCTTTATATCAAGACTGAAATTGCGCAGCGCTTGTATACCTGTATGGGGATAGGTAAAATTCACATTATTGAATTTGATGCCGCCTTGAAGCGTATGTTCTGTTGCCTTATCAGGACTCAGTATATCGGGTTTGGTATCTAAAAATTCGTTGATTCGTTTTTGTGAGGCACTTGCCCGCTGTATCATAGATGCTACCCAACCCACACTGGATATAGGGAACATCAGTAAGTTGATATAGATAACAAACTCGGCAATATTACCTGCCGTTATTTGCCCCTTAATGGCAAGGTAACCACCAATGAGCACTGTACGAAGCATACTGAGGCCTATGAACAGGTTCATGGCCGGAAAGTAGATAGCCTCTGTAAGGGAAAGGTTGATTGCGCTTTTCTTATAGTCTTCGGATGTTTGCCTGAAGAAACGCAGCATATTATTTTCCTGAACAAATGCTTTTATAACGCGTATACCCGAATAAGATTCCTGCGCGGTTGTGGTAAGGTCGGAAAGTTGTGCCTGTATCTTTTCGCTTTTTTTGAAGATGACACTGTTGACAAGATAAATAGCCAGTACAAGCACAGGTAAGGGCGCTATTACATATACTGTAAGCATAGGGTTTACACGAAGCATGCCCCATATACACATGATGAATAACACCAGCAGGTTGACACTGTACATAAGCGAAGGGCCGGTATACATACGTACGCGCGATACATCTTCCGACATGCGGTTCATAAGATCGCCGGTAAAATGTGTTTTGTAAAACTGTGTAGGTAATTCCTGGTAATGATTATATATATCGCGTTTCTGATCGTACTCGATAAGGCGCGACATAACGATGATTGTTTGCCGCATGAAGAACATGAATACACCGCGCATCAGTGCCAGTGCAAGGAGCAGTAACCCGTTCATAAGTACAAGGCGGAAGATATAGGATTCTAAACCGGCCTTTAACGGAGAGTTGCCTAGCAGATGATAGGTATTGATGTTTTCCTGCACCTGGTCAAGCACGTTACGTATTACCACAGGTGGTATTACCGCAAACAGGTTGGATATGGTAACGAACAGCAGCCCCAGCATGAGGCGCCATTTGTATTTTATAAAGTATTTATTGAGTGCAGCTAGGTTCTTCATTGGTAGGGCAAAGGTCGGGAGTATTAAGCAATTGACGCATTACGGATAGTTTTATCTGTTGCTAAGTTTTGCTAAGTTTTCTGTCATTAAAAAATTTTTTCGTGCGACAGTTGGACGATAAGATGCTTTTTGGCAAAGGTTTTTAGGGTGTAATTGTTGGTTGTCGTAGTTTTTAAAATTTAGCAATTTTAAACATTGGTTTATACTTCTTGAGTATATGTCATACTTTCTTTTAGCTACTTAATAAGGGTATCAAGCTTATTAAATAACAACAGCAAATATACTTAAAAAAGTATAAATATTAAAGTAAAATACTTCTAGTTAGAATGTATAGTTAACGCCTAGTGTGAATGGAATAGTGAGCATACCTTTATCGGAAACATAAGAGTACGAGCCCATATTTATATCGTACGATACAATGGCAACATCCATTGGCAGGTAGCGTACACCTGTTTCTACACTAGCACTTAATCCTTTTATTATATTAAGTGTATAACCCACTTGCGCACCAAAAACAATTCCTGTGTGCCCGCCGCCATAAGGATGACCGGGAAACCGTTGGGGCAAATACAGATAATTGCTTTCCATACCATATTTACCATTGTTCAATCTTAAATTTATATACCCGGCGTTCACACCATAATAAATGAATGAACGTGGTAAACGTGATTTAAAGCTGGCAAATACGTATGGCAACAGGAATGGTTCTGTAACTGAATATTTAAAGGTATAAGTTGTACCGAAGTTAATATCGTAGCTATAACCAATTTTACCATAATCAAAACCTAAACCCACCTGAAAGCGTTTCATATCAACGCCAATCTTAAGCCCCAGTAATATATTTGTGGCGCCGGATGCATCATCAACCTGATCGTGATTTAATGATGACTTGGCATTTTTTAGACCTAAAGGTGCAGTACTATAGTTGATACCACCTTTTATGCCCACCATAAATTTTTGCGCTATCGTGGTATGGGCTATGCTGCATGCCAGCAGCAGTATCAATATCTTTTTCATACAATAAAAATAAAATAAATAAAGCGAGGATATTACGCTTTTGTAGAAAGTATCTTATTGATAATAAGGTCATCATCAGCACCTAACCAGGTTATTTCCTTATCGCGCTTAAACCAGGTCATTTGCCTTTTGGCATAGTTGCGGGTATGCTGCTTTATTTTAGCAATAGCTTCATCCAGGGTATAATCGCCATCCAGGTATTCAAATATCTCGGTATAGCCTACAGTTTGCAAGTTCTTTAAATGGCGGTAAGGTTGTAGTGCTTTCACCTCTGCCACCAGCCCCTGCGTTATCATATCATCAACCCTATGGTTTATATGTTCGTAGAGAACATCGCGCGGCAGCTCTAATCCTATTTTTACAATATTAAAGGGACGCTGTTTACGCGCACCGGTGCGGAAGTGTATGATGCTTTCGCCGGTAGAGCGTTTGAAAATAAGCGCCCTCAACAGGCGTGCGGGGTTTTGCACTTCGGCCTGCTCATAAAATTCAGGGTCTTCGGAATGTACTGCCTCTTGCAGCCAGTGTAGCCCTTGCAGCCGGTAGTGCTGGTTTGCTTCTTTTGCTACTTGCTCGCTTACATCAGGCATATCATCCAGCCCATCGCACAATGCTTTTATATATAGTCCTGTACCCCCTACTACTACCGCGGTATTGTTGGTTTTAAAAATCTCATTAAGGTAGCCCAGCGCCAGCTCCTCGTAATTGGCCGCAGTAAGCGATTGTGTAACAGGAAACTCGTTAATAAAATAATGCTTTACCTCTTGCTGTTGTGCGGGTGTAGGCTGGGCCGTGCCAATAGCCATGCCCCTGTAGCACTGCCGGCTATCGGCCGAAAGAATAGCCGTACCTAAATATTTGGCTAGCGATACAGCCACACCTGTTTTGCCTACAGCTGTAGGGCCGGCTATTATATAAACAGTATGGGGATATGGGCTGCCGCTTACTTCCATTAGGTATATCTGTTAATAAAGCGATTGCTTCATCTTGTTATTCATCGTAACTACCACCGGCATCGCCAAAGCTTTCTGTTGCTCCGCCTTCTTCACCTTCGTTGCCAAAACCTTCGGCCATCTCATCGGCACCAAGGTCATACTTTTCTTCCATCTCTACCATTTTATCGGGGTTTACACCTTTTATGCCGTATTGTGCCGGTGCAATACCTTCTTTACGCAATAAAAACGGATAGGTACGTTTAGGGTCTTCGTCTTTATTAATGCCTATTAATTCTATAAGAAATGTCCATTTTTTTGCAGGGTCGTACTCATAAACAAATTTATGGTCGGGGGTGCTTACCAGTGCCGATACCGGCGTGCGTGCCATAGAAAGTGCCGGAGCATCTTTTTTATTTACCAGCACTTCAGAATTGATCTCACGTCCGCGTTGCCAGCGGTCGTTACTTTCAAAAAAAGAAGCGGGGTGCTTGCCATCAAATTCATAAGCCTTTAAGACAGCCTGGTGAAATTCAAGGAAAGTTTGGCCGCTGCGTACTTCTATATCGCGATAGGTTTGGTCGTCGTCTTCCCAATATATTCTGAAACGGAGTACTGGCATAGTGTGCGTACTATAGTAGTATTTGTGAACCGTAAAAATAGGGCAGAAATAGATAAATACATGGTATTGACAGGGGAACAATAAAAAAACAATTTGATAAAACAGATGTATGTTTTTTGGCATGTATGTTGGTATAGATAAGAAAAACACTATGCACAAATACCTATACCTATTATTGGCAAGTGTGGCACTTGGAGGTTGCCAGCGGACAGTTTCCTGTAGTGACGGCACACTAAAACTAGACCTTACAGCCTACGCCATGGCCGAAAGAGACACCATAATTATTGATATGTACGAAGGTGATGTGTTGCAAAGCTCGGATACCTCTTATATGGACAGCTATGGAGATTACACTATAGTTAACAGAGGCAAAAGTCACCAAAATACACCCGACGCACTATATGGCATGCATAGCAAGCACGAGGGGAAAAGTATAGATATATTTGTGCCTGCTACCGGCAGAAACTACAGGTTGAGTGATTTCAGGTCTTACCCAAGAAATATAAAGGTATCAAGCCGTTATAAAGCCGATTATCTATGCTTCAATAATCAGCTAGGTTTATCGGTAGATGGGGTGCCAATTGTATTAAATGGAGATGGTAGCTACACTTTAAGGCTGGATAAATAAAACTATATGTTTGATAATTTGTTGAACATCAATAGATTTATGGCTAGAGGCGAAGGGTTATTTTAAATATTATTTTGGAAGAAATAAATTAAATGTTACCTTTGCCATCCCAAATTTGAGACCATGCCAAAGGTGAAGACTCACTCT
>JAEZIL010000133.1 GCA_023436685.1 Bacteroidota bacterium
TGCCAGCTTTAGCGGTGCCGCCAAGCGACTGGAGAAACTAGCGCAGACTGATAAGGTAGTAGCCTACCGCGATTTTGCACACGCACCCAGCAAGCTGAAAGCAACGCTCGATGCCGTGCGCGAAGCATATCCAACGCACAAGCTCATAGCCTGTTTCGAGCTGCATACTTACAGCAGCCTCAACGAGCAGTTCCTAAGTGAGTATAATCACAGTATGGATGCCGCCGACGATGCTATTGTGTATTTCAGTCACCACGCTTTGCAACTAAAAGGCCTACCCGAACTGGATGCGCAAAAAGTAGGTAGCTATTTCGGTAAAGATGGCCTTACTGTTATCGATAACAAAGAAACACTGCAAACCAAAATAACCCAAGTGCTTGCAGATAGCACGCAGCCTGTGTGTTTGTTGCTCATGAGTTCCGGAACTTTTGATGGGGTGGACTTTAATACGATAATTCAAAAGTAAAAATTCAAAATCCAAAAGTATCCGTCATTGCGAGCGATAGCGAAGCAATCTCACGGAATGATTATTAAAGATTATGCAGTCACCGCTATTGTACTATTCAGCATCAGTGGCGGTTGCACTGTTCATCGGTAGGAATACTATTATTCCCGTCATTGCGAGGAGTGCAGCGACGTGGCAATCTCGCAATAACATGTGTAGTATAAATTGAAATAACCCTACATGGAAAAGAAATGGAGCTTCAATCTGTCAGCAAGTAAGATAGAACACCGTTGGAATACAATACTTGTTTTATTTCTGTGTGCTGTTGCGTTTACGGTATTGTATTTTATGCAAGATTGGCATATCGGATTAGTCAGCGTTATAATGGCTGTTCTTGCTTTAGCTATGTTTCTTGACCGCTTTCGCTACCGCGTATACGAGCTCGCAATAAATACCGCAGATAATACGCTCATCATACAAAAGGCTAACCTATTTAAGCGATATAAAACTGATACTGTTAAGCTATCTGATGTGACCACCAAATTTCATTGGGAGTATAGGGGAAGGAATAATCGCGGACGGTATGTTCTGAAAATACTGGTGAACCGTAAAATGTTATGTAAGGTTGCTGAAGGTGAATTTGAATGGGATAAATGGAATTTAGAAGAAGTTCATGATTTCATGCAAAAGCTGAGAGGTGTGAATTACGATCCCGTTATTGATGAAGGGAAAGCAATATGGCGTACCAATGTGAAAAAAGGTATATTGATGGCTTATTTCTACATGTGCTGGTTTCTTCTTGGAGTTGCGTTTGGCTTCTATTTATTAAATATAATTATTCAGGAAAACTGGCCTGGCATTTACTGGGTAATATATATCTATTGCGGTGTAGCGGTACTCTGGGTACTATCGCGAATGAAGCAATTTGCACCCTATAGTTTCACGGTAGATACTGATAACAATAGGTTGCTGATAGAAGGCATGAACATGTTCGGCCAAAAGAAAAGCGATAAGGTAAGCTTTACAGGTCTGGATGCAGAATTTATACGCGAATACAACAGTAAAGGAGGTATTAATAGCGAATTTACCCTAACCCTGATGACAGGCGACACTGTTTTACTGAAAATAAAAGAAGGACATTGGGGTTGGAGCGATAAAAAGCTGAGAGCGATATACGACTACATCCAAAACCTGAAACAGCAAAAGCCTTAATTTTATAAACTAACGATATACTTATGAAACACATAATCCTATTCCTGCTGCTAACAGTAGCCACGATATCAGCCAAAGCACAAAGCAAAGTGCTGACGGTAAACATCAAGAGCAGCATCTATTGCGACCATTGCCAGGAATGCCCCAGCTGCGGCAAGCGTTTAGAAAATGCAGTGTATGGCCTGAAAGGTATTAAACGCCTTGATATCGACGAAAAAGAAAAAACACTGGTAGTGGTGTACAATTCTGAAAAGACCAATCCCGAAGAAATAAGAAAAGCCATCACCAAAGTTGGTTTCGATGCAGACGATATGAAAGCCAACCCCGAAGCTTATGCCAGCCTGGACGATTGCTGCAAAAAATAAAACTGAACCGTTATGACTGATAAAAAAGAACACTGGGAAAATGTGTACGCAACCAAACAGCCACATGAGGTAAGCTGGACACAGGAGAAACCCGAAATTTCTTTGCAGTATATCCATAGCCTCAACCTGCCTAAGACGGCGCAAATAATAGATATAGGTGGTGGTGATAGCAAGCTGGTTGACTACCTGCTGGCCGATGGTTTTGAGAACATCACCGTGCTCGATATTTCAGCCGCAGCATTGGAAAGGGCAAAAGCAAGACTGGGCGAAAAAGCTAACAAAGTGAAATGGGTCGTATCGGACATAACAGCGTTTGAACCCGAACAGCAATACGATATATGGCACGATAGGGCGGCATTCCATTTCCTCACTACACCTGAACAAATAGATAAATACTTGTCAACCGCACGCAAGGCCGCAAAAGAATACCTGGTAATATGCACCTTCTCCAACAATGGCCCTAAGAAATGCAGCGGACTGGATATAAAGCAATACAGCGAAGAAGAACTGCAAAAGCAGCTTGCAAAAGGCTTTGTGAAAATACATTGTAGTACTGTAGACCATACCACACCCTTTAACACTACGCAGAACTTTCTTTGTTGCAGCTTTAAGCGTGTGTAGATTCCTTTCAGTTACAGTAGCACACAATCCGGCATCAGCTGTGCAGGTATTAGGGAAATGATAGTATAATGATAAGGAAATACAAGCGGCACCTTCACAACGAAGTTGTGCCAGCGCCGGCAGGAAATGAAAAATGTAATACGTATCGCAACAGCGTGTAGCCTCATCGATCCTGCGGAGCAATTGGATCGATGCTTCCTTTTCTTTGTCACTTTCTTTTTGAAGTAAAAAGAAAGTGATTTAATTCTACATATAAAACACATTGAACTTGTGCCCGTCAGGGTCGGTAAAGACAAAACCATAGTAACCTTCACCGAACTCCTCCGGTTGTGTAACTAAATTGCCACCTGCGCCTACCACTTCTTTAGCCCATTGGTCAGCCTCTTGTCTGCTATCAACTAAAAGTGTGAATACAATCTCGTTACCCTGGCTGGCATCTATCATGCCCGGTATGTTTTTCGATATGGCATCTTTCAAAAAGAAGTGAATGATAAAATCATCCTCGCCTACCATAAAGCTCGTCAGGTCTTTGGATGAGCCATTGGTTTCAAAGCCTATTGCGTTGTAGAATTGGGTTGTACGGTCTAAGTCGCTTACAGCAAGGTTCGCCCATATTTGTTTCGTCTTCATGATATTTATTTTTATTGTTCATCAAAACTACCATGCCTCCTGCAAGTATACAGGGACTGTTTGTGACAAAGAGGAGGGGTGGCTCATACTCCCGTCATTGTGAGCGGTAGCGAAGCGGAATAATCTTAAGACATAAGTACATTAAGCCTTACTGACATCTAACAAGATTATTCAAGCTATCTCGTTGAGAATGCTTTCTTCCTTTATCCTTCTTTCTTTTGTCTTGATACAAAAGAAAGAAGCAAAGAACTTAGCGAAGCGTTCATGAATGCCTTAAAAAAGACAAACTAACTATGAATAAAAGCTCAAGGCTTGCACTGCGCAGGCTAAAAAATGCCGCCTCTCCGCTGCATTGAAAAGAGCTTACTATTAAGCTACTGTTTTTAGCCCAACCTTGCAGTTATCAACAGTATACCACTATTGTACATTTTCAATGCGGGCGCTGCGATACAGCTATTTTTCTTAACGCCTGCGCAGCTAATGCCGGTCTTCGAATACAATCGGCGCCTTCAAAACGAAGTTTTGCCAACGCCGGCAGGAAATAAAAACACAACGAAAACATAACAGCGTATAGCTATATCGATCCTGCGGAGCAGTTGGATCGATGCTTCCTTCTTTGCTTCTTTCTTTCGAAGTGAAAGAAAGAAGAGGTAATCAAGACAAAAGAAAGAAAGGTAAGTAGAGTAGCAGGAATACAGTAATTTTGCACAGTAAGAGAACACAATACACAATAAAGAGGAACACACACAATGGCGCAGTTAGCACTGAAGAGACCTATCATATTCTTTGATCTTGAAACCACGGGTATCGACCATGCCAAAGACCGTATCATCGAGATGGCATTTATTAAAATAAACCCCGATGGCAGCAGAGACAGGTACGTACGTCGCGTGAACCCTGGTATACCAATACCCCCATCGTCTACCGCCATACATGGTATAAAAGATGAGGACGTAAAAGACGAACCCCTGTTTAAAGAAATAGCCCACGACCTGCACAACTGGATGAAGAACGCCGACCTGGGTGGCTACGCCAGCAGCAAGTTCGATATACCTGTACTGGCAGAAGAGTTTTTGCGGGTGGGTATAGATGTTGATTTTACCGAGCGCAATATGATAGATGTGCAGCAGATATTCTTTAAGATGGAAACCCGCACATTGTCATCGGCCTACAACTTCTACTGCAACAAACAGCTGGAGAACGCCCATAGTGCAGAGTCCGATATACTGGCTACAATAGAAGTATTAGAATCGCAACTGGAACGCTACAACCAGCACCTGGTAAACGATGTGCAAAAGCTGCACGACTTCTGCGGCGATAAATTTGTGGACTATGGCCGCCGTATGGTAGAGAAAGACGGGCACATCGTTTTTAACTTTGGGAAATATAAAGGTCGTAAAGTGGTAGATGTGTTTACTGAAGAGCCACAATATTACGATTGGATGATGAATGCCGACTTTGCCCTGCACACCAAGCAAAAGATATCGGAGATATATAACCGCATGAAACTGCAAAAATTAGGTTTTAAAGGATAGTGGATACTTTAACGTAACCTTGCGAACTATTTTGTTATTTTGTGCGCTTTAACATTGCCCTATTTTGGACAAACTTGTTATCATACCTACCTACAACGAGAAGGAGAATATTGAAAAGATAATCCGCAAGGTATTGTCTTTGCCCGGCGGTTTTCATTTGCTGATAGTAGATGATGGCTCGCCAGATGGTACCGGCAATATTGTGAAGGGATTGCAGCAGGAATTTCCCGGCACAATACACCTGCTGGAGCGCAGCGGCAAGCAAGGGCTGGGCAGGGCCTATATAGCGGGTTTTCAATACGCATTGCAACATCCGCAGTATCAGTACATCTTCGAGATGGATGCCGACTTCTCTCACAACCCCGATGATCTTATACGCCTGCACGAGGCCTGTGTTAACGGCGCCGATATGGCAATAGGATCGCGCTATGTACGCGGTGGCAAACTGGTAAACTGGCCCTGGGACAGGAAATTTATATCGCGCGGCGGTGCTATTTATACGCAGGTAATTACCTGGATGCCCGTAGCCGACCCCACAGCAGGCTTTGTATGCTATACCCGCAAAGTGCTGGATACCCTGCCACTGGATAAAGTACAGTTTGTGGGCTATGCCTTCCAGATAGAAATGAAGTACCGCGCCTGGAAGCTGGGCTTCAAAATAAAAGAAGTACCCATCACCTTTATCGACCGTACCGAAGGGCAGAGCAAAATGAGCAAAGGTATTGTGCAGGAAGCTATCTACGGTGTATGGAAAATGCGCAGCTTCCACAAAGAAACAAGCAGGAAATAATTCAGTCTTCACTTTTCCCACTTTGTCATATTGTGATACTCCAATGACAAATGTCGCATGTATTATATATGTGTCATCCATTACATTTGTATTAGCAGTATTAAAATTCTATTAAAGCATTTGATACTGTATTCCGTATCAAACCACCCTATATGAAGAGTATCGTTAAGTACTTTCTATTGTTTCTGTTGCTACTAGGCACAGGTCGTGCGCATGCCAGCCATATTTACGGTGCCGATTTTTATTACACGCATATAATAGGCAATAGTTATGTTGTTACACTTGAGCTATACGGCGACTGTAGCAATACGGGGTCCTTTTCTTCGCTGCCCAATATATCACCACAAGTTGTTGTTACAAAAAATGGCGCTGTAACTCATACGCTTAGCCTGAATATTCAGGCGCCTGCCAATGGGGTTGAAGTAAGCCCTGTTTGCCCGGCACAACTTAACAATACTGCCTGTGCATCGCCACCGGGTACATTGGTGGGTGTAAAGAAATTTACCTATTCTACAACGGTTAATTTGGGGTCAACAAGTACCGATTGGAGATTTACTTTTCATGGCTATTTAGGCAATATTAATGGTACCGATTATTTTGCCGGCAGAAGCGGTAATATTACAAATATTTCCACCACTATCAGCTATATGCAACTTGAAGCCATGCTGAATAATAGCTCAGTGGCTAGCAATTCATCTCCTGTATATACTACAATACCTACGCCATTCTTTGTTAATGGTAAAGCGGCAAGCTTTAATCCGGGTACTGTTGATGCGAATGGCGATAGCCTAACCTATAAGTTAGTACCAGGTATAGATGGAAATGCAGGCGGTGCAAGCGTAGTGTATGTTGGAGCTTATAATGCTGTAAAACCATTATCAACAACGGCTGGGGCTTTTAGTTTTGACACTACTAATGGGCAGCTGGATTTTACACCTAGTATTGTCCAAAATTCATTGGTGGTTATGAAGGTGTCAGAATATCGTAATGGCGTATTGGTAGGTAGCAGTATGCGCGAGATGACCTTCGTTGTGATAAACGGCACTAACGATCCGCCTACGGCCGGTATAACAGGAGTAGTAGGAGGTAAAAGAAAAACC
>JAEZIL010000154.1 GCA_023436685.1 Bacteroidota bacterium
GCACTTTACTTACAATGCGCTTACAACAACATATCAATATTCAAATTCTCTTCAAACTACATACCTTACAGGTATGAGGTCCAAAGGGTCAAGCTATTTTTATATCGGCACATTCTTTAACGTTGCCAAAGTGGCGCCCAAAAGCAGTGTAGCGCTCGATGTTGCATTTTCATACACGGGTTTTACTTTTAAACAGGATAGCATAACGCTACAGACGTACAATAAAGATTCGGCGCGGTTTTATGACATGCGTTTCGCTGAAGAATTTCCTGTTTCTATTATTGCTGTACCAATCAGTATTGATTTTCGTACCGGTGGCGAGGCTACTCTTAGTAAAGAAAACAGAACATCTTTTGCTATAGGTGCAGGTATACAGCCATCATATGTTACAGCCGAAACCAATGATGGAGGAGAAATACGTGTAATGCCTTTCATAAAAGCTGAGGCAGGGTTTTATGCGGGAATAGAATTTAAACTACGTGCAATGGCATTCCTTGGCGAGGCCAATTATATTGATAACAAGCTGGCAGGCACAGCCGATGTTGTAGGTGTTACTTCCCGGAAATCTCAGGGGCCTATGGGGGTAAATGTAGCACTGGCAATCATGCCTTTTTCCGGAAAATGGGCTAAAGGTTTTTAACTCATTAAAACTGAATAATTTGAAGGTAGCAATATGCTACCTTCTTTGTTTTTCATCATATTGAATATATAGAAATTCGACAAATGTTAATAATGTCGTTTTTTGGTTTAACTTTGCACGTTTTCAATCAATACTTCCCAACATGAAGTTGTCGCAATTCAAATTCGACCTACCATTAAATCTAATAGCACAACATCCCGCCAAAACAAGAGAAGAAAGCCGTTTGATGGTCGTTCATCGCGACACAGGCAAAATTGAACATAAGGTTTTTCGCGACGTTCTGGGTTTTTTTAACGATAAGGACGTAATGGTGGTAAATAATACCAAAGTTTTTCCTGCGCGTCTATATGGCCGTAAAGAGAAAACAGGTGCAAAAATAGAAGTGTTTTTGCTACGTGAGTTAAATAAGCCCAACAGCCTGTGGGATGTAATAGTAGATCCAGCACGTAAGATACGTGTGGGTAATAAACTTTACTTTGGCGACAACGATGAGTTGGTAGCTGAAGTAATTGATAATACCACATCTCGCGGCCGTACCATTCGTTTCTTGTTCGATGGTGATGAAGCGGCTTTTAAAGCTGTATTGGACGTACTTGGTGAAACACCATTACCTAAGTATATAAAACGTAAACCTGAAGAAGAAGATAAGGAGCGCTACCAAACTGTATATGCAAAATATGAAGGTGCCGTTGCTGCACCTACAGCGGGCCTCCACTTCAGCCGCGAGCTTATTAAACGCCTTGAAATTGTAGGTGTAAAGTTTGCTGAAGTTACGCTTCATACTGGTCTTGGTACATTCCGCCCCATTGAAGTTGAGGATCTTTCAAAACATAAAATGGATGCCGAATATTTCAATGTAGACGAATTTGCTGCTCAAATAGTAAATAAGGCAAAGACAGAACAAAGGCATATATGTTCTGTAGGTACTACTACCATGAGGGCGTTGGAAAGTTCGGTTACTGCGCAGGGGTTGTTGAAGCCAGCCCAGGGCTGGACGAACTTATTCATCCACCCTCCTTACGATTTTAATATAGCTAATTCGCTTATTACAAACTTTCACTTACCCAAAACAAGCCTCTTGATTATGACTTGTGCATTTGCGGGGTATGAATTAGCAATGGAAGCGTATCAAACTGCTATAAAAGAGAAGTATCGCTTTTTTAGCTATGGCGATGCTATGCTGGTATTATAAGCATTCATCTGTTTAACAAACTGTTTTATCAACAGCGTACGTCTTTTTTGCGTACGCTGTTGTATTTTTGGCTACATATGCAAGACAAGATCAAAGGCATTCTACAGGCATCTATCGATACGAAGAAGAGTATATTAGAAAACCCTGAGTTGGTAACAGTGATAGAAAAGGTCACTAACGAAATAGTTAGGGCATTTAAAAACGGAAATAAAGTGCTGTTTTGTGGTAATGGTGGCAGCGCTGCCGATGCGCAACACCTGGCAGCCGAATTTAGTGGCCGCTTTTATTCCGATAGAAACCCTTTACCATCAGAAGCATTGCACTGTAATACTTCATACTTAACTGCCGTAGCGAACGATTACGGTTACGATGTAGTATATAGCAGGATGATAAAAGGCGTTGGCAAAAAAGGAGATGTTTTGGTGGGGTTAAGCACTTCCGGTAATTCGGTAAACATTGTAAAGGCAATGCAAGTGGCAAAACAGCTGGGCATGATTACCATAGCATTTACTGGTGAAAGTGGCGGACAAATGAAAAGTTTAAGCGATTATACAATTAATATACCCAGTAACGATACACCACGTATACAGGAATCGCACATTACAGTGGGGCATATTATTTGCCAATTGGTTGAAGAAGCCCTGTTTTAAATATGAATAAAATGGAAGGACTGAATATTTCAAAAGATATAGGTAAGAGCTGGACGCTTTTTTTGGATAGAGATGGCGTTATTAATGAAGAAATAGTTGGTACATATGTAACAACTTGGGAAGAGTTTAAATTTTGTGAAGGCGCACTGGATGCCCTGGCATTGTTAAATAGCATATTTGGCCATATAGTTATCGTTACCAACCAAAGAGGAGTAGGTAAGGGGATTATGGCATTGGATACACTTAGGGAAATAAGCGGTAAAATGACCGATGCTATCCATATTGGAGGGGGCCGCATTGACAAAATTTATTCTTGTACTGCAGTATCTGATAACGATCATAATCGTAAGCCGAATACCGGAATGGCCCAGCAGGCAAAAGAAGACTTTCCTGAAATCGACTTTAAAAAAAGCGTGATGGTGGGGAACAGCATTACCGATATGGAATTTGGAAAAAGGCTTGGCATGTATTCGGTGTTTTTAACTACCAAGCATGAGCCTTATCCGCTGCCGCACGATCTTATTGATGAACAATTTCCGTCTCTTATAAGCTGGGCAAAAAGCATAAAAAAGCCTGAGATGGCCGAATAGGGTATCCTATGTAACCTGACGCAGGCGTGTATTTTATATTAAATGGATATTTTCTGTAAGAAATTTGTTTATAAAAACATTTTTTTCTTACCTTTGCAGTCCTTTTAATATGGCTAAACAGTCTTTAATCAAACAAGATGGAGTAATAGTAGAGGCTTTATCGAATGCTATGTTCCGTGTTCGCCTTGAAAACGGCCACGAAATCCTGGCAACTATTTCCGGAAAAATGCGCATGCACTATATACGTATTCTACCGGGCGATAAAGTAGGTGTGGAAATGAGTCCGTATGATTTAAGCCGAGGCCGTATTATATATCGTTATAAATAAACAACTTAAATAACCAACCAGTCATGAAGGTTAGAGCTGCCATTAAGAAGCGTAGTGCCGATTGCAAAATAGTTCGCCGTAAAGGTAAACTGTACGTTATCAATAAAAAGAATCCTCGTTTTAAACAACGTCAGGGTTAATTTATTATTTAGAATTATTTAAATTAAAATACATACATGGCTCGTATAGCTGGTATTGACCTTCCAAAAAACAAACGTGGCGAAATAGCGCTTACTTACATCTACGGCATTGGCCGCAGCACTGCTCAGTACATTCTTGAAAAATCGAATATCGATTTTGATAAGAAAGCTGCTGAATGGAACGATGATGAGCAAACTGCTATCCGTAATATCATTTCCACTGAGTTTAAAGTAGAAGGCCAATTGCGTTCTGAAGTGCAAATGAACATTAAGCGCCTCATGGATATAGCTTGTTACCGTGGTCTGCGTCATCGTAAAGGTCTTCCTTTGCGTGGTCAACGTACACGTACTAACAGCCGTACCCGTAAAGGTAAGCGTAAGACAGTTGCAGGTAAGAAAAAAGCACCTAAGAAATAATCTTAGGGCTGTTGCCGGATCCGGTGAGGTGCACCGGGGAGGAATAGCCCGGGCCGCGTAACAACGGCTTAAACATTTTTTGACTACCTTATTTAAACAAAAATGGCAAAAGCACAATCGTCTGCAAAGACAGCCGCTAAAAAACGTATAGTAAAGGTTGATGCGCACGGAGATGCACACATCAACGCTACGTTCAACAACATTATCATCTCTCTTACCAACAAGACAGGCCAGGTAATTTCATGGTCTTCAGCTGGTAAAATGGGCTTCCGTGGTTCTAAGAAAAACACGCCTTATGCAGCACAAATGGCAGCACAGGATTGTGGTAAAGTAGCAATGGACGCCGGCTTGAAAAAAGTTGATGTTTTTGTTAAAGGACCGGGTTCAGGCCGTGAAGGCGCTATCCGCTCTTTAGCAAACATTGGGTTGGAAGTTACATCTATCAAAGATGTTACACCACTGCCACACAATGGTTGCCGTCCTCCTAAAAAACGCCGCGTATAATAGCCCGGTTTTCAACACAGTTTTTTTATTTTTTATTTATAATCTTGCTGCTCCGGATCGAATTTTACGATTTTTCATGAGACGGGCAGCTTAAACAAAAAAATCGTCATGGCACGTTATACAGGACCCAAAAACAGAATCTGCCGTATTTTCGGCGAACCTATTCTAGGTTCAGGCAAAAACCTGCAAAAGAATAGCAATCCTCCAGGTCAGCACGGCCCTTCACGCAAACGTAAGTCTGCAAGTGAATACGCTATACAGCTGAAGGAAAAACAAAAAGCAAAATATACATACGGTCTGCTGGAAAAACAATTCCGCAATACCTATGTTGAGGCTGCGCGCCTGAAAGGCGCTACCGGTGAAAACCTTATCAAGTTGTTGGAAGCTCGTCTTGACAATGCAGTATACCGCATGGGTATATCACCTACACGTCCTGCTGCACGTCAATTGGTTTCTCACAAGCACGTAATGGTGAACGGTGAAGTGGTAAATATACCATCATATCGCCTGAAACCCGGTGATGTAATAGAATTGAAGCCTAAAAGCAAGGTAAATACTGCTGTTACCAGCCTTATGCGTGGTAAAAACCCTAAAATATCTTGGGTTGACTTCAATGAAAAAGATATGAAAGGTACTTATATAGCTCATCCTGAGCGTGATAGTGTTCCTGAGAATATCAAGGAACAGCTGATCGTTGAGTTGTATTCTAAATAACTTGACAGCCCCCTTAGATGGGGGCTTTACTTGTTTTTTAGAATGGTTGAAATTCATTATATTAGCAACCTTTTAGCCTGGAAAGGCAGTTATTTTAAAATTGTAAACTTATTTAGCTCAATATGGCCATATTGAATTTTCAAAAACCGGATAAAATAGTTCTTCAGAAAGCTACTGATTTCGAAGCTCAATTTGAATTCCGCCCGTTGGAACCCGGTTTCGGTGTAACAATAGGTAACGCCCTGCGCCGTGTATTGCTTTCTTCTTTAGAAGGTTATGCAATCACTGCTATCAAAATTGCAGGTGCCGACCACGAGTTCGCTACAATCAAAGGTGTACTTGAAGATGTTACTGAGATTATCCTGAACCTGAAACAAGTACGTTTGAAGAAAGCCGTTGAAGGTGACGTTACTACTGATAAGGTAGAACTGAACATCAAGGGTCAGGAAACTTTTACTGCCGGTATGATAGGTGAAGCACTTCCTAATTTCGAAGTGATGAACCCTGAACTGGTAATATGCAGCATGGAGCCTGGTACAAATTTCCAGATAGAACTTTATATAGGTAAAGGTCGTGGTTATGTGCCTGCTGAAGAGAACCGTCCTAAGGAAGGTCCTCTGGGCATCATAGCTATCGATTCGATATACACGCCTATTAAAAACGTAAAATACAGCATCGAAAATACCCGTGTTGAACAACGTACGGATTTCGAAAAACTGATAATGGAAGTAGCTACCGATGGTACTATTCATCCTGAAGAAGCTGTAAAAGAAGCTTCACGCATCCTTATCCAGCACTTGATGATCATCACTGATGAAAACATCTCTCTGGATACTAAACGTGAAGAAAAAGAAGCTGTGGTAGACGAAGAAACACTGCAATTGCGCAAAGTATTGAATACTCCGCTTGAAGATCTTGAACTTTCTGTACGTGCATTCAACTGCCTGAAAGCTGCTAAGATCAATTCATTGAGCGAATTGGTACAATACACTCAGGAAGAACTGATGAAATTCCGCAACTTTGGTCAGAAATCTCTGTCTGAAATTGAACAAGTACTGGGCGAGCGTGGCCTGCACTTTGGTATGGATATCAGTAAGTTCAACCGCAGCAACGACTAATTAACTTATTAATGCAAAAGTTGGGTAACCGGCTTTTGCATTTCTCTTTTATTATTAACAACAGTACCTCATAACTCCTTGACACGGTATGAGGGAAACCGCCACAAAAGGCACAAATTTTAAACGTCATGCGTCACGGAGACAAAATCAAAAATTTAGGACGTACAGCTTCTCACCGTAGAGCTTTATTGTCAAACCTTGCTTGCCAGCTCATAGAGCACAAGCGTATTGTTACCACGCTTGCTAAAGCAAAATCTTTACGTGTTTATGCAGAACCTCTGATAACTCGTTCTAAAGATGATAATATGCACAACCGTCGCGTTGTATTTAGCTACCTGCAAGACAAAGAGGCTATCAAGGAATTGTTTGGTGTTATTGGTGATAAGGTTGCCAGCCGCCCCGGTGGTTACACTCGTATCATTAAGTTACCTACCCGTATGGGCGATGCTGCTGATATGGCGATGATAGAACTGGTAGATTTTAACGAGATCTATAACAAAGATGCTAAAGATGCTGGCGCTAAGAAAACACGCCGTAGCCGTCGTAGCACAGGTGCTGCTAAGAAAACTGAAACTATTGCACCAGCAGCTGCTGAAGTAGAAACTCCTGCTGCTGAAGCTCCTGCAACTGAGGAAACTCCAGCTCAAGACCAGGCAACTGAAGAGAACAACGCTTAATTTATTTTAAAGCATAATGAAGGCGCAGTACATAAGTACTGCGCTTTTTTTGTCTGCCAGCTGTTGGGTGATATTAACCGCATACATAAGTTACCATATGGCATGGTTTTTAACGATTCGTATTCGTACAAATCATGAAAAACTATGAAAAATATTAGTCTAACTATCACTACATTATGTATGGGCCTCATATTAACGTCTTCATGCGTTTCAAACAAGAAATACCGTGATGCCCGTTCTGCTGCTGCAACCAATATGGCCGAGAAAAACCGTTTGCAAACAGATCTCAATATTGCTAACGACAGCATTAACAAACTACGCAGCTATAATAATGCACTTGGCGACGTTTATCGTAGTACCAATCAGGAGCTTAACTTAAGTAAGGAACAGATAGTAGACCAGCAAAAACGTTTGCAACAATTGCAGCAACGCATAGATGCGCAGCGGCGTAATACTGAAGCACTGCGTAAGAAAATAGCAGATGCTTTAGTTGGCTTTCAGGCTAATGAGTTAACAGTATCGATGAAAAACGGAAAAGTGTATGTAAGTATGCAGGAAAGTCTTTTGTTCCCATCCGGCAGTGCTGTGGTTAACCAAAAAGGTAAAGATGCCTTAGCAAAAGTTGCCGGTGTACTCATGACCAATCCAGATATAAATGTAGAAGTAGAAGGGCATACTGATACAAAGCCTATTGCTACAAAACTATATCCTGATAACTGGGCTTTAAGTGTGGCCCGTTCAACTGCCATTGCTCGTATCCTTATCAAAGATTATTCGGTACCAGCCCCACGTATTACAGCCAGTGGCCGCGGTGAGTTTGATCCTGTGGCTGATAATGCAACAGAAACCGGCAGGGCACAAAACCGCCGTACTGAAATAATACTGGAACCAAAGCTGGATGAACTGATGCAATTAATACGCGAGGGTAAGTAAATTATTCAATTAATATTTTAAAATGGCGGTGAACACTTCATCGCCATTTTTTGTAAATAAATCATAAAGTAGCGTATTCCATTACGGGTAATCTGGTTTAATCGGTAAATTTATTAGACCTCAAAACTGTTCGTATGACTCAGCGTTTCAAATCCGTATTCTATGTATTTACAGGCATCATTATAGGTGCCGCTGTTATTACAGGCCTTGCATTTCGAGAAAGCGATAAGGAGGAGGAGAAAGTTGAAGTAAAACATGACGGGCGCCTGCAGTACAAATGGTATGTTCCTGAAACGCCTAAATCAATATCGTTTGCAGGCGAACGGGTACCATTGGAGCGGTGGGATGTTAAAGAGCAAATGGAACGTGAACTCTTATATAATTATTATGCGCAATACAGTACGCTATATATACTTCGCCTGACAACACGCTATTTCCCTGTAATAGAGCCTATACTGAAGGCTAATGGTATTCCTGATGATTTTAAGTACCTGTGCGTGGCTGAAAGTGCGTTGCGTAATCAAACCTCTAGTGCAGGAGCCGTTGGCTTTTGGCAATTTATGCGAGATACGGGGCCACGGTACGGGCTTGAGATTAATGATGAAGTAGATGAGCGTTACCATGTGGAAAAATCAACCCTTGCAGCTTGCAAATACCTAAGGGAAGCATATAATAAATTTGGTACGTGGACAGCGGCCGCAGCATCATATAACTGCGGTATGGGAGGCTACAATAAATTTTCCACCCAGCAGCAACGTACTAACTACTATGATCTTCTTTTGCCTGAAGAAACAATGCGCTATATCTTCCGCATATTGGCATTTAAACACATATTGGGTCAGGCACATAACATTGGGTTTATCATGCATGGTATAGATGCATACAAACCTATTCCTACAAGGTCGGTAACGGTTGATAGCACAATAAAGGATCTTGCTCAGTACTCCCTCAACAATGGTACTACTTATAGAATGCTTAAGATACTTAACCCATGGTTGCGAGACAGAGAGTTAACTGTTAAGCCGGGTAAAACATATACAATCCAACTGCCCAAAGCATAACTACTATATCCATTACATTATGTAGCTTTAAGCTGGTTAATGCTAGCTTATGCGTAAAGTTTCGGCTATAATAGCACTTGTCTTCACTACTATACTTATATTTTTATTAGACAGGCCCTTGGGCTCATTACCTGCTTTAGGTAAGTTGCTTGATCCCGTCAATGGCTTTTGGGCCAATGCAGAGCCTGTCAATAAGTCCTTTACTAGAAATGTTCACTTACGCATACAAAAGCCTGTTTCTGTAAGTTTTGATGATAGGCTAGTACCGCATGTTTACGCCGCCAGCGATGAGGACCTATACTATGTACAGGGTTATATACATGCTTATTTCAGATTATGGCAAATGGATATGCAAACACGGGCCGCTGCTGGCAGAGTTAGTGAAGTAATAGGAGAGAAGGGCTTGAAGCATGATCGTACAATGCGCCGCAAAGGCATGGTATATGGTGCGCAAAACTCGTTAAATGATATGGAAGCCGACAACCGTACAAGAGCTATGTTGGACGCATATACAAGTGGTGTAAATGATTTCATTAATAGCCTTAGTTATTGTACCCTGCCGGTTGAATATAAGCTTATGGGCTTTGAGCCTGAACCATGGACAAACCTTAAGTGTGCTTTACTTCTAAAATACATGGCTGATGACCTGACAGGTTATACCGAAGATATTGCCTTAACTGTAGTTAGGAATATGTTATCAGAACCATTGTTTAATAACTTGTTTCCTGAAAGAAATAATGAGAGCACTCCTGTAATACCAACAGGTACTACCCATGCAAAGCCATCACTGTCAACTCGCTTACCTGTGCCGGATAGCTTTGCGAGAGTTGTATTGAATGCAACTGATTTTGAGAAAGAAGAAAATGAAGGTAAAGGGAGTAACAATTGGGCAGTGAGTGGTAGCCGTACTAAAAGCGGCTCGCCTATTTTGTGTAACGATCCGCATCTTGGTTTGAATTTGCCATCTTTATGGTTCGAGATACAGTTGCATGCTCCCGGTGTCAATGTATATGGCGTGTCGCTACCCGGCGCCCCGGGAGTTGTTATTGGTTTTAACGACAATATTTCCTGGGGATTTACCAATAATTATCGTGATGTTAAAGACTTTTACGCTATTGACCAGGAAGGCGATAAATATAATTTCAATGGCAGGCTACTTTCCTTCGTGAACCGTATAGAGCATATAGGTATAAAAGGTAAACCCGCATTTATAGATACAGTTCACTATACTTTGCATGGCCCTGTGATGTATGACAAAAACTTTCATGGCCCCGGAGGCATTAAAAAACCTCTCGCTTTGACATGGATGGCTCACAAAGCTTCCAATGAATTATTGTCACTCTATTTGCTGAACAGAAGCAGTACTTATGATGAATTTGTATCGGCAATAATGCATTTCAAATGTCCTGCGCAGAACATGATATATGCCGATAAGCAAGGGAACATTGCCCTATGGGGCCAGGGGCAGTTTGTGAATAAATGGAAAGATCAGGGTAAATATGTAATGAGAGGTACTGATAGCACAACTGTGTGGCGAGAGCTGATACCTATGCACGAAAACCCACATGCTGTAAATCCATCGCAGGGGTTTCTTAGTTCCGCAAATCAAACAGTGACAGATAGCACATATCCCTATTGGTACAATGGTTATTTCTATGAGTTCAGGTCATGGCGTATCAATGCAGTGCTTGCGGCCACCAATCAAGCCACAATTCAGGATATGTTTGCTTTGCAAAACGATACTTATTCTACTCTGGCTTACTTCACCTTGCCTGTTATGCTGAAATACTTGCCACAAAATATAGATGTTAATGCTGCTAAATATGCTAATGAATTAAGAAGATGGAATTACATGTTAGATGCTGAAAGCACTACAGCTACTACATTCCAAATTTGGTGGTCAATACTCTACAATGATATCTGGGAAAAGCAATTTGAGAATATTCCTGATGGCCTGCGCCCCTCGCCCGAGCGTACAATGCAGTTGATACGTGATTCCGCTATACCGAATTTGCCTATGCTTGTTGAAGTAAGTTATATGGAAACTGTTGATAGTATCAAACGTCTTAAACACAATGAATGGTTTGCAGTGAAAAATACTTCTGTTAATCACTTAACTAAAATACCTGCCTTTAGCTTTACTAATTTAAAAACGGGTGGGTGGGGCAATACTGTTAATGCAATGAAAGGTAATCATGGACCATCGTGGAGAATGGTTGTGCAGATGGGAAAGGAGCCAGAAGGGTATGGTGTATATCCCGGCGGGCAGTCGGGTAATCCAGGTAGCAAGTATTATGCTAGCTTTTTAGGTAAATGGGCTAAAGGTGAATATTATAGGCTTTCGTTTATACCGGAGAGTAAGGCTGGCAGTGAAGTTGCTTCAACTTATAAATGGACAATACAACCGAAATAATATGCGCATCCTTATATCCCTAATACTCATCATGCTATTTTCAGCTTTATCTACCTGGTTCTTTCCATGGTGGAGTATGCCTTTAGTTACATTTCTGGTGGCACTCATAATGCAGCAAAAGCCTGGCAAATCCTTCCTGATTGGTTTTGTTTCAATTGCATTGTTGTGGCTCATTGTTATGCTGTGGCGCGACATTCCCAACGAACATATTCTTTCAGATAGGATGGCAAAAGTTTTCGGCTTGCCTAACTTTTCATTGCTAATGGTTGTAAATGTTTTTTTAGGTGGCCTGATAGGCGGTTTGGCTGCATGGTGCGCCGGGCTTATGAATCGTGCATTTAGAGCTTGACAATTTTACAAGATTTCAGCCATTAATATAGTAGCTTTGCGTCAGCATGACCATTCGCCTGCAACGCTATATCGCCATTCTTTCTGTTATATTGTTTATTGGCAAGATATGGGCATGGTACATTACACATTCAGTCATTATCCTTACCGATGCACTGGAAAGCATAGTAAATGTTATTGCAGGATTTATAGGTTTATACAGTGTAATACTAGCTGCTAAACCACGCGATCTTAATCACCCGTATGGCCATGGTAAAGTTGAGTTTGTTTCAGCAGCTATTGAAGGTTCGCTTATTAGTTTTGCAGGTGTTGCCATTATTTATGAGGCAGTTCAGGTGCTGTTGAGTCCACAGCCAATACATTCACTGGATGTAGGTATATATATTACTGGTGCTGCAGGCCTTATCAATTATATGGTAGGGCGTTATGCTGTTGCTATAGGCAAAAAAAACCGTTCACTTACTGTGGAAGCTGCCGGCAGGCATTTGAAGACAGATGCGTATTCCACGTTTGCAATGGTGGTGGGGCTGTTGCTATTATTAATTACCAAATGGGCCTGGCTAGATAGTGTTGTGGCCATTATATTCGCTGTAATTATACTTATAACAGGCTATAAGCTGGTTCGCCGTTCGCTTGCAGGTATAATGGATGAGGCCGATGAGAAAATGCTGGCGCAGGTAATACAGGTATTACAAAAATACCGTCAGCCACAATGGATAGATCTGCATAACCTGCGCGTAATACATTATGGTGAGATAATGCATATAGATGCGCATATGACCTTGCCATGGTACTATGAAGTAAGGCAGGCTGAGCGCGAGATACATGATTTAGAAAAACTGATACAGGATAATTTTGGTGGTAAAGTTGAAATGTTCATTCATATAGATGCATGCATGCCATATTCGTGCAAACTATGTGCACTGGCTGAATGTAATGTGAGACAGGCGCCATTTCAGCAGCAGGTTATTTGGACACCCGATAATGTGCGCGTAGACTCCAAACATGGCAAAGAATAGTTTATAGCAGGCCTTTTTCGGCCATTTCGTAGCCATGATCTACCAGCCATTTACCACTGTCTGCAGCCATAGTGGCCAATTCATCGCAACGGTTGTTCCATTTATTATCTGCATGGCCTTTTACCCAAACAAACTTAATGCGGTGCTTTTTAGCAACGGTCAAATAGCGTTGCCATAAGTCGGGATTTTTTTTGTCTTTAAACCCTTTTTTTACCCAACCGGCAAGCCAGCCTTTTTCTACAGCATTTACTACATATGCCGAATCGCTATAGATAATTACATCCAACCCATCTCGTGTCAGCATTTCCAATCCGGCTATTACAGCCATCAGCTCCATTCGGTTGTTGGTCGTGTGCCTGTATCCTTGCGATACCTCTTTTATTACCGATCCCCATTGCAATACTACGCCATAGCCACCCGGGCCCGGGTTGCCACGTGCAGCCCCATCGGTATAAATGATTAGTTGTTTAGACATGAATTATAAGAAGCAGCGTATCTTTGCGCCCAAAAGTAAACTGTTTGAAAGACAAAATAAAAGTTGCAGCAGTAAGTTATTTGAATACCAAGCCTATGTTGTATGGTATAGAGCGCAGCGATGTGATGGATATCATAGAACTGGTAAGTGACTATCCTGCCAACGTTGCTAAAAGCCTGCAAGATGGTGCTATTGATGTAGCACTACTACCTGTGGCTGCCATACCTTCTATTGAAGGAGCAAGAATTATTGGTGATTATGGTATTGCTGCCGATGGTAATGTAGCCTCAGTATGTATTTTTAGCCAGGTGCCAATGGAAGAAATAGAAACCGTTTATCTCGACTACCAATCGCGCACTTCTGTTAGGCTTGCTCAGCTTTTATTGGAAAAATACTGGAATAAGCAAGTTGTTTTTTTGCCTGCAACTGAGCATTATATCGATTACATTAATGGCACTACTGCTGGTGTTATTATTGGCGATAGGGCACTAAAACAACTTGTCAATTTTGAATATATATACGATTTAGCGGAGGCTTGGCGAGATTTTACGGGCCTTCCTTTTGTTTTTGCGGCATGGGTAGCCAATAAAGAGCTACCGGAAGAATTCGTAAACAAGTTCAATGCTGCAAATGCAGAAGGATTACGTCATATAGATGAGGTAGTAGAAGAGAACCCCTTCCCGTATTATGATTTGAAAAAATACTTTACACAAAATATCCACTATTTGCTGGATGAGGAAAAGCGTAAGGGGCTTGCAAAATTTCTTCAGTTAATTCAATCCTGATAATAGCAGCATTGAAGGAGCAAATACTATATTCCGGTATATCGGGGGTATATTTGTGTTTCATATAAGCATATGCAAAAGAGCATAACACTGGTTGAGTGTCCACGCGATGCCATGCAAGGCTGGGCTCATTTTATACCTACAGAGCAAAAAGTACAATACCTGAACCAACTGCTGAAGGTCGGCTTCGACGTGTTGGATTTTGGTTCATTCGTTTCGGCCAAGGCTATTCCTCAAATGGCAGATACAAAAGAGGTACTACCCCAGTTGGATCTTAGCAATACGCGAACAAAACTTCTTGCAATAATTGCGAATACACGAGGTGCTCAAGATGCAGTAGCCTACGAACAGATAGCATACTTAGGTTTCCCATTTTCAATTTCAGAGACCTTCCAGCAGCGCAATGCTAATAAGAGCATTACTGAATCGCTTGTACAAGTTGAAGAGATACAGAATTTATGCCTGCAACATGGTAAGGAGCTGGTAGTATACATATCTATGGGTTTTGGTAATCCTTATGGAGATGAGTATAATGCGGAGATAGCTATTCAATGGGTAGGCAAACTTGCTGCAATGGGTATTAAAACCATTGCGATGTCTGATACAGTAGGTGTAGCCGAGCCTTCTAATATTGAATATATTTATAAAAGCCTTGTGCCTGAATTTAAAGGAGTAAATATTGGCGCGCACTTTCATTCTACTGCCGATAAATGGGAAGAGAAAATTCAAACCGCTTATGACAATGGTTGTATGCGTTTTGATAGCGCCATGAAAGGCATCGGAGGCTGTCCTATGGCTAAAGATGACTTGGTTGGAAATATTGCAACAGAGAATATCGTAAACTGGTGCAGCAGGAAGGATATATCATTAAATATTAATAAAGATGAGTTTATGACAGCCTTGCAAATGGCTGCTCAAATTTTTGTTTCTTAACTTTAACATCCTACAGATACATACTTATGTCGGTACATGGCGAAATAAAGCGTGTTACAACACACACACTGCAATGGATGAAACAACAGGGTGAAAAGATCAGCATGCTTACAGCATACGATTTTTCTATGGCCAGGATATTTGATGATGCAGGTATAGATGTTATTTTGGTTGGTGATTCCGCATCGAATGTAATGGCAGGTCATCAAACCACATTGCCTATAACGCTTGATCAAATGATTTATCATGCGCAAAGTGTTGTTCGCGCCATAGACCGCTGCCTGGTTGTTGTTGATCTTCCATTCGGTACTTATCAAGGTAATAGTAAAGAAGCGCTTAACTCTTCTATCCGTATCATGAAAGAGGCAGGTGCACATGCCATTAAGCTGGAAGGTGGCGAAGAAGTGGCAGAATCTATTAAAAGGATCATTAGTGCAGGTGTGCCTGTAATGGGACACTTGGGCCTTACGCCGCAATCAATATACAAGTTTGGCACCTATGCAGTAAGAGCAAAGCAGGAAGCCGAAGCCGAGCAATTAGTGCGTAATGCGCACGTGTTGCAAGAGGCGGGTTGTTTTGCGCTTGTGCTTGAAAAAATACCTGCACAGTTGGGTAAACGTGTTGCCGAGGAGCTGAAAATACCTGTAATAGGTATTGGTGCAGGGGGATATGTAGATGGGCAGGTTTTAGTAATGCATGATATGCTCGGTATCACCAAAGATTTTTCTCCGCGTTTCCTGCGCAGGTATCTAGATTTATACAGTGAGATAAAAGATGCTACCAGCCGATATATAGGCGATGTGAAAAGCAAAGATTTCCCTAACGAACAGGAACAATATTAATGGCAGATATCAACGCGTGGAAACTTATAAAGAGTGAATTAGATAAAAGCAATACTACATTAGTTGCGGTATCTAAAACAAAACCCATTACAGATATACAAGCGCTATACAATGCAGGCCAGCGAGATTTTGGTGAGAATTATGTACAGGAACTGGTAGAAAAGCATCAGCAATTATCTGCAGATATTCGCTGGCATTATATAGGCCACCTGCAAAGCAATAAAGTAAAATATATAGCACCATTTGTTCACTTAATTCATGCTGTAGATAGTTTTAAGCTTTTATTGGAAATCAATAAGCAGGCAGCAAAAAACAGCAGGGTTATTGACGTTTTACTTCAACTACACATTGCCGATGAGGAAACTAAATTCGGTATGGATGATAAGGAACTGATGGAGTTCATGGAGTATTATACAGCACAACAATCCCAGCTGCAACATGTGCGTATTTGCGGCCTGATGGGCATGGCTTCTTTTTCTGATGATGATGCCCGTGTACGTAGCGAGTTTCAGCATCTGAACAATAGTTTCAAAGCTACTAAGGCTACCTACTTTCTAGATAAAGAAGGCTTTGAAATTAGATCTATGGGTATGAGCGGCGATTATCGTACCGCCATAGAGGAGGGTAGTAATATGGTGCGTATTGGCAGCCTTCTGTTTGGCTCGCGTTAATTTATTCGCTCGTCTTCTGTTCTTATCTGTAGCAATTTATATCCTGCTGCTGTCAGCAAGCATATAGCTCCAATCGTCCACCACAGCACATCGAACCCAAAGTTCTCCGCAATAATAGTTCCGGTAGAGGGGCCTAGTACTTGTGCCGTTGACCACGCAACTGTGTATAAACCTGCATACTGCCCACGATTGTTTATTGATGTACGCCCTACCCAATACGAGTTCATGAAGGGCATAGATAGTATTTCCCCGGCTGTTACAATTAGCATTGCTATAATAGCAAGTGATTCCTTACCGGGTATAATATTGAATACCAGATAAGAAATAGCCACCAGGATAACACCCATAGTAATATACTGCAGGTTGTTGCGCTTGCCCTCCAGGTTGTGCACAATTACCATTTCAAAAAAAGCTATCAACAAACCGTTGATGGCCATTACAATGCCTATATAGCTTTCACTTAGATGTAGTTCTTGTTTATAGTACAATGGCAGGGTGCTGAATATCTGGAAGAAGCAATATGCAAATAGTGTAGTGAGCAATATGAAGGCTAAATATGGCTTATCGTTATAGGCTGTTTGTACTACAGCCTCTTTGTGTAGTGTGGGTTTCTTCGCGGTAGCTTCGTTTTTCGATGGTGCCAGCAGCAGCCACAACACTACTGCTGCTCCTATATTTGTAAAGCCATCTATCCAGAACAATAGATGATAGTTTTTAGATGCAATGAAACCGCCCAGTGCGCCGCCCGCCGCCCATCCCAGGTTTATAGATAATCTGTTGAGCGAGTAAGAGCGTGTGCGGTTTTCAGGTTTGCTGTAGTGGGCTATTGCTGCAGAGTTAGCGGGCCTGAAAGATTCGTTTATAAAACTCAGTACGAATGTAGTGATACATATAGGTATATAGCTGGTCATTTGGCCAAGCAAAAGGAATAATAAGCCACCACCTATCAGCGTAAACATTTGTATGTAATACGACCCAAGCTTGTCGGTTAGCTTACCACCAATAAATCCGCCGCATATAGAGCCTACTCCCCAAAGTGCCATTATAAACCCCGCCTGGCTCATTTTATAGCCCAGGCTTTGTGTCAGGTATAGGGTCATAAAGGGTACCACCATAGTACCGCTACGGTTTATGAGCATTACAAGCGATAGCCACCATGTGGATGGGGATAAGCCGGAATAAGCATTTTTATATAAGGAAGCAATACGTTTCACGGACAAGCAAAATTATCGTTCGCTTGCGAGAAAAAACCTGCTCTATTTGCCAAATGGCAAAATATCTGATATTATTCGGCTATAAACACGTGCACCGCTATCATTTAAATGAACATCATCTTTAAATAATCCAGGATGTTTCAGGAACCTGGTGTCTAATGAGAAATCGTAAAGTGGCACATCATTAGCTTTTGCCATCTCAACAATGGTTTGGTAGCTGGTATTACCCCGCATATCGAAGGGGAAATAGAACGGAGAAATAGTTATAACGAGCTTTGTGCCTTTCTGTTTAGTTAATATAAATATATCTTCCAGAGTATTTACTAATAATGTATCCAAAGGGTAATTTTTCTCATAACCTTTCCACATAGGCACTTGGTATCTGCTACTATCTATTGTACCTGTAAGTGGTTCATATCCTTTGTCAGAAGTGTGTCCAATATTGGTGTATGCGTTTTGAATAATTGAACCAACAAGAGAATTGTAGGCATAAATGCGCGATGCATAATATTTTAATTTTTCTGTACGGCTTACTAAGGCTACAGTAGGTAATAATGTGGGGTATTGATAGGTAAACGGTAACAGCACTGTTGATACGCGTTGTACTGCGGCATCATTTTCAGGTCTTTTAGCAAGTTCCGTAGGCACTATTTCCAGTATAATAATTTGGGGCGTATACCTGTTGTAAATAATTGGTAGCAATGCTTTCAGGTAGAGGATGGTCATTTCATCGCGCCCTGCATTAAAGCAGCTATAGCCCGTTGCCTGTTCAATAATATTGGGAATATAGTGATGCGATGCCCTTGAGCTGCCAAAGATCAGAATGTCTTCGGTTACTTTACCCGCAACATATGCTGTGTTTGCGTCATCGCCATGTGTTTGCTTATAAAACATTTGGTCAAGCACATAGCCAACACTTCTATCTACTGCAAATAATATTGCTATTAGTATTATCCCATTTCGTATTAGTCGTGCAAGTTGCATGTGTATGGGTTAAAACTGGAAGTAAATAAACTGGCCACCATTAAAAATGCCTATCATTAGCAAAATAGTTATTAGCAATACATATCCTGCCATTCTTACCAGTGGTTTCTGGCTGTATATCATCGAAAGCCTATTCTCAAAATACTCATAGTTTATTTCAGTACACATGAGGAAAATGATAAGTAATACAGAGTATACAAACCCTGCTGCAAAACCTATATATAAGCCTCCTGCCTTCAGCGTAAAAATATTTGTGATAATGGTCATGGCATCGTGTACGCTGCTGGCCCTGAAAAATATCCAGGCAAGGCATACCAAGGCAAATGTTACAACGTAATTAAAAGTAGTAGCAAGTAAGGTTCGCTTTGAGTCCGCGTGCCTTTTTATTACATACTTATGCAGCAGTAGTTCTACTGTCTGGTAAAGTCCGTGTAGTGCGCCCCATATTATAAATGTCCAGTTAGCCCCATGCCAAAGCCCGCTTACCATAAATACTATCAATAGGTTCATAATATGCCTGGGTACCTGTACGCGGCTACCACCCAATGGTATGTAAAGATAATCTCGAAACCAGGTAGAGAGCGATATATGCCATCTGCTCCAGAATTCTTTAATGGACGTAGACAGGTAAGGCCTGCGGAAATTCTCCATCAGGTCGATGCCTAGCACACGTGCAGTGCCAATGGCTATGGTTGAATAGCCTGAGAAATCGCAATATATCTGGAAGGCAAAGAAGATAGATGCTACAATACTGCTAAGGGCACTGTGGTGTTCAGGGTTGTTAAACACAGGATCAACATACAGTGCAAGGCGGTCGGCTATCACTACTTTTTTAAATAATCCCCAAAGTATCAGTCTCAGGCCGCTGGTTACACGTTCATAGTCGAAAGATACTTTCTCGTAAAATTGATGCAATATGTTTTGCGGCCGCTCAATAGGGCCAGCCACCAGTTGTGGGTAAAACATTACATACAGTGCATAGATACCTAAATGTTTTTCTGCTTTCTGGTTGCCTCTATATACTTCTATAGTATAGCTCATAGCCTGGAAAGTATGGAACGACAAACCTATTGGCAGCAAGATATTAAGTGGTGGTATAGGGTTTTCCATCGCAAGCCCTCCAAGCAAAAGGCTCAGGTTTTCATTCAGGAAATTATAGTATTTGAAAAAGCACAGGCATCCCACGTTCACAATTATACTAAGAGTAAGCAGCAGCTTTTTTTGGTTAGGGCTTCGCTCTATCCATATACCGGCATAGTAATCTATAATTATGGTGAAAAACAGTATAAGTATATATACCGGTACAAACACCATGTAGAAATAGCAGCTGATAGCCAAAAGGAAAAACCAACGGAAACGGTGGGGTAGCAGGAAATATACCAGTGTGGTAATGACAAAAAACACTAAAAAGTGTAGTGAGTTAAAAAGCATGTTTCCGCTAAATATTCTTACTTAGCTTCAAAAATAGCAAACCAAACTCTTTATAGCTAATTACATTAACTTCTATGTAAACTACTTATACTCCTCAACCTTTAATTGTTCCCTGCAGAAGTAGTATTCCCTTACATCGTTCGATGCTACTATTGTAAGGCGGTTATTAGTGTACGTTTCTATCCAGTTGTTGTATTGCTCCACGCCTTTTTGGTCTAAGTTGCTGCAAGGTTCATCCAGCAGCAGTATTTCAGTATCAGAAAATATTGCCTGCGCAAGTTTCACCCGCTGCTTCATTCCCGACGAGAAATCGCCAATATACATGTCAGCGTGTTCCGCCAGGCCTATTGTATTGATGATATCTGTAACAGATAAACCCTGTACAGGCTTCTTGAAATGGAAATGAAATGTTAGAAATTCTTTTAAAGATAACTCCTCAACTATCTCCATACCCGGTGCACAAAAGCTAATATGAGGAAATATTTGTTGAACAGGAATTTCTTTGCCATTCAGCTTGTAAGTTACTTTGCCGGCGCTGGGTGGTTGCATGCCTGCTATAATACGCAGCAGGGTAGATTTGCCGCTGCCATTTGCCCCTAGCAACGCATAAGCACCCTGCGAAGAAAAAGTATAGCTGATATCTTTAAAGATACGGTGGCGTTGGTAGCGTTTACCTATCTGCTCAAGCGAGATCTTCATTGAACCTGCGGGTATAACCTTTCATAATACCTCTGCCCGTATCGCGAATGAAAGAAATAATCTCATCACGCTCGTCCGATACAGGTATTTCTGTTTCAATAATACTCAGCGCTTTCGATGTATTGTAGCCACGCACAAATAGAATACGGTATATGTCCAGTATATGGTTTATCTGGTCAATACTGTAGCCACGGCGTTTTAGGCCTATTGAGTTAACACCTACGTACGAAAGTGGTTCTCTCGCTGCTTTTACATAAGGTGGTACATCTTTACGCACCAACGACCCTCCTGTTACAAATGCATGCGAGCCAATGCGTACAAACTGCTGTACGGCTGTTAGCCCAGCAAGCACCACGTTATCGCCAACTATTATATGGCCGGCAAGTGTGGTATTGTTGGAAAAAATACAGTTGTTACCTACCTGGCAGTCGTGCGCTATGTGCGAGTATGCCATAATAAGGCAGTTATTGCCTATCTGTGTTTTATTACGGTCGGTTGTGCCCCTGTTTATGGTAACACATTCGCGTATTGTGGTATTATCGCCAATTACGGTCAGTGTATCTTCACCTTTAAATTTCAGGTCCTGCGGAATGGCCGATATAACGGAGCTGGGGAATATGCGACAGTTTTTCCCTATACGCGCACCCTCCATTATTGTCACATTAGATCCTATCCATGTGCCTTCACCTATTTCTACGTTCTTATGAACAGTTGTGAACGGATCGATCTTTACATTCGCACCAATCTTTGCGTCAGGATGTATGTAGGTAAGCGGGTGGATCATTTTTTATCTTTTCGAACGATTTGTGCTACCAGTTCTGCTTCGGTAACTAATTTATTGCCCACATACACGCTACCTCTCATTTCGCAAATACCCCTGCGTATCGGGTTCAGTAAGTCAAGTTTTAGTATCAGGGTATCTCCAGGCACTACGCGCTGTTTAAAGCGTACTTTATCTATTTTAATAAAGTATGTATCATAGTTCTCCGGATCTACGTAGTTATTCAGAGCCAGTATACCACCTGTTTGTGCCAGTGCTTCAATTTGCAATACGCCTGGCATTACCGGGTTGCCCGGAAAGTGGCCCTGGAAGAAATGCTCATTAAAGGTGACGTTTTTAATACCTACCACATGGTCATCGCTCAGTTCTATCACTTTATCTACCAGCAGGAACGGGAATTTATGTGGCAGCGATTTTTCTATATGATTGATGTCATATACCGCAGGCTGGTTAGGGTCGTAATGCGGTACGTCGCTCAGGTGCTTGTTCTTTTTAATGAACTGCTTTATTTTCTTCGCAAACTCTACATTCGACGCATGGCCAGGGCGGCTGGCTATTATATGTGCATTGATAGGGTAGCCTATTAATGCAAGGTCGCCTACTACATCTAGCAGTTTATGGCGTGCAGGCTCGTTTGAATAATGCATTTGAACATTGTTCAATATACCTTCCTGCTTTACTTCTATTTTTTGCTTGTTGAATACCTTGGCAAGCCTGTCCAGCTCGTTAGGCTCTACAACTTTATCTACAACTACTATTGCATTGCTCAGGTCTCCTCCTTTTATCAGGTTGTTATCCAGCAGGTATTCCAATTCATGCAAAAAGCAGAAGGTACGGCAAGGGCCTATTTCCGTTTTAAATTCGGTTATATGCTTTAGTGTAGCATGCTGTGTACCCAGTACCGGGCTGTTAAAATCTATCAGCGTTGTTATCTGGTAGTTGGCCGATGGTACTGCCAGCATATCTACATTCTTTACCGGGTCGTAATAATGTATATTAGTATCGATATTATAAACTATACGGCGGGCCTCCTGCTCCTGTATGCCTACACTTTCAATAGCCTCTATTATTTGTTTAGAGCTGCCATCAAGTATCGGCACTTCAGGGCCATCCAGCTCTATCAGCACATTGTCTATTTCCATACCCACCAGTGCGGCCAGTGTATGCTCTAC
>JAEZIL010000157.1 GCA_023436685.1 Bacteroidota bacterium
GCCTAATACTATGCAGGATATAAGTATATCATACGGTAAAATCCATACACTTGTAAAACACCCTATGCCTCCAATAGCTATAAGCGCATAATGATATAGACGATAATGCTGCGACCATGCATACCTATCGGAAACAGCAGGGGATGATTTTTTAATTACATAATGGACATTATATACCAATAACGTGCTGCAAAACACAAGCACATGCAAGGGCGTAAAGAAAGCAGGGTTGTGACTTAACAGCAATTTCTCTGTTGCCATACACATTCCTACTGCACAGCAGGCAGCAAATACGCTTGTGTAAAGTATCCAATTGATAAATTGACGCAGATGGTTAATCACTATAACAAAAGTAAGGCAGCAAATACTTGCTGCCTTACTTTTCTAAAAAGCTATTTACTATAATGGAATATTGCCGTGTTTACGCTTAGGTGTATTCACTACCTTGTTCTGTAGCATTTTATATGCTTTTATCAGTTTTTCGCGTGTTTGTTCCGGCATAATAACCTCATCGATAAATCCGCGCGCAGCAGCTCCATACGGATTGGCAAACTTTTCCTGATATTCATTTTCTTTCTCCTTCCATTTCGCTTCGCGATTTTCAGCTTCAGCTATTTCCTTCTTAAAGATGATCTCAGCAGCGCCTTTTGCACCCATTACTGCAATCTCAGCAGTAGGCCATGCATAGTTCATATCTGCACCAATATGCTTTGAATTCATTACATCATAAGCGCCGCCATATGCCTTACGTGTTATTACAGTTACTTTCGGCACAGTTGCCTCGCTTAATGCATACAGTAATTTGGCCCCATTGGTTATAATGCCATTCCATTCCTGATCGGTACCGGGCAGAAAACCCGGCACATCAACCAAAACCAATAACGGGATATTAAACGCATCGCAAAAGCGCACAAAGCGCGCACCTTTTTTACTTGAATTAATATCTAACACACCGGCTAAGCTGGCTGGCTGGTTAGCTACAATACCTACACTGCGGCCTGCTATGCGGGCAAAACCTACAATAATATTCTCTGCATAATCTTTATGTACTTCAAGAAATGAATCACTATCTGCCAGTTCCTCAATCACCTCCTTCATGTCATAAGGCTGGTTGGGGTTAGCAGGTATTATATCATTCAACTTTGTTCTTAGTTCATCCCCCATTTCATATTCGTAAACAGGAGCTTCTTCTTCGCAGTTCTGCGGCATATAGCTCAATAACTGCTTTAATCGTTCTATACACTCTACTTCATTAGCACAAGCAAAATGGGTAACACCCGAGCGCGAAGCGTGCGTATGTGCACCACCCAACTCTTCGCTTGTAACGTTTTCGTGGGTAACGGTTTTTACTACGTTGGGGCCGGTAACAAACATATATGATGTATGTTCTACCATCATGATAAAATCGGTAATGGCAGGTGAATAAACGGCACCACCTGCGCATGGCCCCAAAATAGCCGATATTTGAGGTATAACTCCTGAGGACTTAACATTACGGTGAAAGATATCCGCATAACCACCTAACGAAACTACCCCTTCCTGTATGCGCGCGCCGCCACTATCGTTCAAACCAATAACAGGCGCACCGTTTTCCAGGGCCATATCCATGATCTTACATATCTTTTCCGCATGTGTTTCAGACAAGCTACCACCAAACACCGTAAAATCCTGCGAAAACACGTATACTAACCTGCCATTTATAGTACCATACCCTGTCACAACACCATCTCCCAGATACACTTCTTTCTCCATGCCAAAATCGCGGCTACGGTGGGTTACCAACTTACCTATCTCCTCAAAAGAGCCTTCATCCAGCAACAATTGCAGGCGCTCACGCGCTGTTAATTTGCCCTTTTTATGTTGTGATGCTATGCGCTGCGCTCCACCACCTAATAATGCCTGCTGCTCTTTCTGTTTTAATAAAGCAATTTTATCCATAAGATGAAATAGAAAATCAGGGACAAACCTAATGTAAATGCGTTAAAGAAACACTAATAAAATAAAACTCAGTCGTCCCTTAATGGCATGTAATTAATAAACTATTGTTATACGCTTAACTTTGCCAGAATAATGATTTTATATATGAAGCATCTGCTGCCTATCTTATTCTTTTTCTCCTCGCTATATACTGTAAAAGCGCAGTCAATACCTTCTTACAAAGTTGACGAATTAATGAAACGAATTAATAATGAAGATACTTTGTATATAGTAAACTTCTGGGCAACCTGGTGCGTCCCTTGTGTAAAAGAACTTCCAGAATTTGCTAAACTTGAAGAGAAGTATAAGGAACTACCTGTAAAAATTCTCCTTGTTAGTCTGGATTTTAAAGAAGAATTGCACAAGATTCCTCTATTCATACAAAGAAGAAAACTAAAGTCGGAAGTAGTATGGCTTAATGAAACAGATGCTAACCGCTTTATACCAATTATAGATAACCGATGGCAGGGCTCCATACCTGCAACGTTATTAGTAGCCAGCAGACATTCTTATAAAAATTTCTTTGAAGGAACTATTACGGCCAGCCAATTAGGCCTTCTTATCGACAAGCAATTGATGATGCAATAATTTTGTTCAACATTGCGGATAGCAGCTCCATATAAACAACTAAACAAGTTAATTGAGAAAGAAACAATTGAATCCACATTCAGTTGGGGCATGCGCATGGCAATATCTGCCATTGTACCTATTTTATGGGGACTATCAGCAAACCGGCTGGCCGATGCTACATGGATAACCCTGACAGCAGAATGTATATGCTGGATGGAACTAAAAGGCTCTTTCGGGCAAGGTACACGGGCCTTATTTGCAGGGGTACTGCTTACTATGCTATTCGGACTGCTGGGAACCGTTACTGCTAATAGCCTTATACTAAGCCTGATATGCATGTTTGCAGTTGGTTTTATTGCTGTGCAATTCAAAAACCTTGGCAATAGAGGAAGTGGGTTATCAATATGCGTATACATAATGTATATATTATGCAACGCCTACCCTGTGTCAAATATAGCAGAAGCAGGGCATCGTGTTGGATTGATAGGCATAGGCGGTATATGGAGTATGGCTGTAGGCGTATTCATTACGCTGTTAATGCCTGCAAGGGAACCCTATAGACGTACTATCGCATTGATATGGCAATCTATAGCCGGGCTAACTGCTACCATAGCTAAAGGATGGGATGGAAAAGGAACCCGTAGTTCGCTACGTAGCATTTATTTAAAAGAAAAGCAGGTGCGCACTTCTATAGATGATTCTTTTCACTTCTATGAAGCAATGGCACACCAGGCCAATAAAAACGATAAAGAAGAGTACCAGTTGGCCCAATTCAGGAAAGCCACAGCATTAATAGCAGCGCACGTAACAGCGATAAGCGAAGAGCTGGAAAATATTCATATACGTGATATTGACAATGGCCTCCAATTAAAAATATATGCTATGCTCCGTGCCCTGCAACAAATGGCCGATCGGATGGCAGTATATGTTATAACGCTTAAACCTGAAGAAGAGCTGCTTCTCACATCGCGCATAGATAAATTGACCAAGTTAACCATCCTCTTAAAAGAATACGACCCTGATGACACTTACCTGAGCGCAACAATTAAGCGTATTATTCAACTTACCGAACGTACTATAAAGTTGGTAGAAAGTTCTATAGGCCGGTTGCAGGAGATGGGCGACGATAAGGCTGTTTTTCGCTCTTATTCGTTAGTAAAAACACTATTTGTATTGCACCCGCGGCACTTGGTGCGTAATTTGAAAATACTGCTTGACCCTGATACGTTTACCGTTCGTTACGCATTTCGGGCAGCCGTTGCCGCTACAATAGCATTATTTATAGATAAATGGTTTCATATTGACCACGGTTACTGGATACCGTTTACTACCCTAACCATTATGCAACCTTACTTTGGCGCCACCTTTCAAAAAGCGATAGACCGTTTTATAGGAACCGTTGCAGGTGGCGTTGCAGGTGGCATCCTGGTACGCCTTCCTGTTGGAATATATTTCAAGGAAGCTATGCTGTTTTTATGCTTTATATTCATGATATATTTCATCAGAAAAAGATATGCATTAGCTACTTTCTTCATCACCTTCAGCCTTGTAATACTATTTGATGTAGAGCGTGAATTGAGCCAAAGCCTGATATTCATCCGTATGGCTTCCACTTTAGGCGGCGCTACCCTGGCAATCATGGCAGGGTTCCTACTGCTGCCACATTGGGATAGTAAATGGCTTCCTACGCATATTCATGGTGCAATCTCGGGCAATTATAATTATTTCGTCAAAACATTCTTCGATATAATGCCACTTACTAATTGGACAAGGTATAAACGTATTGCTGAATCTAAAAATAGCAATGCCTTCGATTCATTTACCCGGTTTATGCAGGAGCCTAGTTTTAAAAAGAAACCCTACTCAATATACTATCATATCATAACCCATAATGTACGTTTAACCAGAGAACTCAACAATATTCATTTGGAAAGAGAGAATAACAGTGAAAGCAATACAGATGTTAAAGATGGCACTCATAAAATACTTGAATGCCTGGATTGGTTCAATAGAAACCAACAACTATCCGGCCAAATAACTCATTCCTCAACTCAAGACATTACTATACCTCCTATTAACTATCACCCGCCATTTCCCCTCACCCCTCATCAAACACTTTATATTGACCGGATTATTATTGAACTAAAATCAATGAATCAAGACCTGGAACGGCTAAATGGTAGAGTGCATGGTGTAAGCTAATATCATTAGCTTCGTAACATGAACTACCTGGGGCATGCGTTTCTATCTTTTGGCGATGGTGAGATAGTAACGGGAAATATGATAGCTGATCATGTAAAAGGGAAGCTAATTTTAGAAGAATATCCTGAGAAAATAAAACAAGGCATATTACTGCACAGAAAAATAGATTCTTTTACCGATGCGCACCCTGCAACGCAACGCGCTAAAGTTTGGTTTAGGGAGGTTTACGGTATGTACGCAGGTGCTATTATGGATGTGTTATATGATCACTTCCTTGCCAACGATGCAAAGCACTTTAATTCTGAGCCTCATTTATTAGCTTTTACTCAACAAGTATATGCACAATTGCAAGTAAACAGTGCATACCTGCCTCAGCCATTTGCATCCTATTTTCCAAATATGCAGCAACATAACTGGCTGTACAATTACAGGCATGTTCAGGGTGTACAACGTTCTTTAAATGGCTTAAAGCATAGAGCGAAGCATATAGTTGAGGTGGACTCTGCTTACAAGATATTCATCACATATTATTACCAGTTGGCACAGTGTTACTATGAACTTATAGATGATGTTGTAAAATATGTTAAAATTGAGTTAACCTCCTAGGCAGGCTTATCAGCAAACATATTTTTGCAGCTTACCCATACTTAGTAATGCGAAAAATAACCTTCCCATATATAGCTTCTGCACTCTTTTGCCTAATGTTCTTTGCTTGCCAACCAGGCACAGAACCTGCCTCAGCCAAAGCTGGAATTAATAATACTGCTGATAGCAGTAGCGCAGCAAGTGGCATAGTACTAAAGTATGATACAACCGGAGCAAATCATGCGCGCACTATACAAAGTATAGACTCATTTTTCGAGCGTCAAAAAAGACTAGGATTTAACGGGAGTGTACTTA
>JAEZIL010000159.1 GCA_023436685.1 Bacteroidota bacterium
GGCTGTAGCTTGTTGTATAAAGGGCTGAATGGTTTCCAGCTTCTTTAAGGCAGCATTCTGATCCTGTCCATGTGCTACTAAAAATATGGAGCTAAGGGATAGCGAGCTTGCTTTGCTTATCTCATCCTGTGCTTTTTCCATTTTGGGCGACAGATAGTTGAGGTGCATTAAGTCACTATCAAATTCTATATCCTTACTGAAATGGAACAACACCGGTGTTAACAGAACTATTAAAGCTACCAGCCACTTATTACCTTCCGGTTGCCATAAAGCTATTTTATCAAATACAGTAGGTTTGGCCTCTCTATTATTACCTAATGGAAAATGAGGTAAAAAAATAAGTGTACATACTGCCGCGCCTAGTAGGCTGACAGCTGCAAATAATCCCAGGTCCTGTAAAATAGGCGTATGAGCCCAGCGTAATGAATAAAATGCTGCTATAGTAGTGAAGCTACCTATAGTAAGCGGCTGGGCAAGATCGGCAATGGTTTGTTGAATGGTAGCTGTGTGCCTACGGTGCGATAAAAAATGTATCGAGAAGTCTATAGCAATACCTAATATAATAGCACCAGCCCCTAATGCTATCACCGATAAGGAGCCTTGGACCAGATAAACAATGCCCATGCCCATGGCAGCACCATATATTACAGGCACCAATAGTAGCGGAGGTGTACGTTTGCGCCTGAAGAAGTACCAGGTAAGGCCTATTAGTAATACAATAGTAACCGATAACGTTATAATTGTATCAGTTCTTAGTTGCGATGCATTGCCTGCTGCAACAGCAGGGCCTCCAAAATATGCTACACGGACACCCTTATGTTTTTTTTGCCAGTTGCTTAACAGTTCATCAACCTCTTGAAAGAATTTTGCATTGATGCCGGTTTCGGATGCCTTGTGTAGTGGTTTTAGGAAAAAAACCAGCTGTTTCGATTGGTTTGTAAATAAATACCCTTCATAGTTTTGGTAGGAAGTATCAATTTGCAGTGTACTTAACTTTGCCCATGCAAGTGCTGATATTCCGACAGGATCTTGAGCTACCAGTTGTTTAAACACTATACCTGCCGGCGACATAAGTATCTTCCTGTTATTCTCAAGCGTGTTTTTAATGTTTTCTGCCTGTAATAAGGTATCTAGTTTGGTATAGTCGTCCTCTGATAAAAAGAGAGGTAGCTTATCAGTGAATATATTCAGCAATGATTCTTCATAACCAGTACCGGGTTGTGATATTATTGTATCAATATAGGCCCGTTTTTTCGACAGAAGCTCTTCTTGTAAGTTGTTGGCTGCGACAACCAGGCTATCTGTATCTGTAATGGTTGTATCTGTAAGTGATATTAAAAGTATCACTTGCTCACCTGCCTGTGTTTGGCTAATAACATTATTCATTGCCTTGATAGCTTTGCTATCGGGCAGCATACTGCTTATGTCCTCTTTAAACTGTAGCCGGGAAGCGCAAACCAGCCAGAAAGCCAGGCTGCCAGCAAAGAGCAGCCAGCACAACAGTTTATTGCGCCGAAGAGAATTGTATATAGCAACAAATATTGCCTGCATTAATTTTTGCTAGCCGAAAAATCTTTATACAACAGGTACTTTGAGCGTATTTTTTTAAAAGCTTCAATGCCGGGTTTCCATGTAGCTTTTATCTCCTCTTCAGTCATACCCTTTTCAATTTGCTTGCGTAGCTCTTTTGTGCCTGATATTTTCTCAAAAAAGTTTGTAAAAAATTTATCCTTGTCGGGAAACAATTTATAAGCCCTCAACAACCATATTAATCTTACCTGGTCGTGCAGAAGCAAGTTTACTTCTTTTTGATTTAGGGCAACAACCTGCCCGTAGCATAATTTGAATGCATATAGTGGTTCAGCCGACTGACCTGCATACGGAACAGGCATAAAGGTGTGAGATGTTTTACCTGCAAGATCGGGGTGCCCCCACTGCTGAAAAGGTTTCTCTGTTCCCCTGCCCACACTCATTACAGTACCTTCAAACAAACATGTTGTGGGGTAGCATGCAATAGCAATATTATTTCTCAGGTTGGGGGAAGGCGGGGTTGTTATTTTTACATAAGAGTTGTGCTCATAGTTATCGCAGGGAATTACATGCATTTTCAATCTGTCAGCATTGGGAAACCATTTTTCACCTACCAGCATTTTAGCGTACTCCCCTTCTGTCATACCATATACAATAGGTATGGGCTGCATACCTACAAACGATCTTAGTGTTGTATCTAAAACAGGTCCGTCAATATAATGACCGTTAGGATTTGGCCTATCCAGCAAAACAAATTCTTTACCGTATTCGGCACAGGCTACCATTGCATATTGAAGAGTAGATATATATGTGTAAAAGCGTGTTCCTACATCTTGAATATCAAATACTACTACATCTATACTGTCCATATAAGCAGCGGTTGGCTTTTTGTGCTCGCCATGTAAGGAAAGGATGGGTATTTTTGTTGTAGGATCTATCTCGTTCTTCACATTTTCTCCTTCCGCTGCATTACCTCTTATGCCGTGCTCGGGAGCAAATACTTTTTTGACTTTTATACCTCTCGTCAGTAACGTGTCTAGAAGAGATCGGTTATCAACCAATGATGTATGGTTAATAAGTAAGGCAACACGTTTATCTTTAAGTAAGGGTAAGTATTTGTCCATTCGCGCTGCACCCGGAATGATCTCACTCTCAACTGATTCAGTTGCAGTTTGTGCATTTAGCGAAGTGCAAACAAATAAAAACAGTATATAAAGTGTTAAACGTACCATTTCAAATGAAATTTGCCCAAAGATAACCCCGTGTTTCTGATATTATGGCTTATCTTGCGACTTTATAAATTTATTAAAAGCAATTTTGATGCAACAAGTAAAAAACGGAGATACTGTAAACGTTCATTACCATGGCAAATTAACGGATGGTTCAACTTTCGATAGTTCTGAGGGCCGTGAACCATTACAGTTTACTGTTGGGCAAGGACAAGTTATAAAAGGTTTTGACGAAGCCTTGGTAGATATGAAGATAGGTGATAAGAAAACAGTACATATTCCCGTTGGTGAGGCTTATGGAGAGCGCCGCGAAGATATGCTGATGGAATATCCTAAAAATGATTTTCCTCCTGATATGAAGCCTGAAGCCGGAATGCAATTGCAAATGAGCGACAACCAGGGTAATGTTTTTCCTGTAGTGATAGCAGAGGTTTTAGAAGATGCAGTTGTATTAGATGCTAACCATCCTTTGGCAGGACAAGATCTGGTATTTGATATTGAGCTGGTTTCAATAGGCTAGTAAATTTTTTATTTATAAGGCGCCGGAGTGTTAAAGCTCCGGTGCTTTTTTTTAACAAGTACCGATAGGCGTAATTATTATATTTGTTTTGACTGCAATTGACACCCATGTCTATACTTACTATACTATTACAAACCGACACAACTGCACTGCAACAAGCTGCTACTGCACCTCAACAAGAGATTTCTGTATTATATCTTTTAAAGGAAGGTGGTATTTTAATGATACCATTACTGCTGTGCTCCATACTTCTTGTTTATATTTTTGTAGAGCGCTTGCTGGTTATACGAAAAGCGGCAGAAGTTGACCCCAACTTTATGGCACGCGTTCGCGAGCAAATAGTAGGCGGTAACCTGCAAGGTGCCAGAACACTATCCAAGAACACACAAGGCCCTGTTGCACGCATGATAGATAAGGGCTTGAGCCGGGTGGGTAAACCGATGGACCATATTGAAAAAAGTATGGAAAGCGCCGGTAAGCTTGAAGTATATCAACTGGAAAAAAACTTATCGATATTGTCAACCATTGCAGGTATAGCCCCTATGTTTGGCTTCTTAGGCACTATCGCCGGCATGATCATATTGTTTTTCAACATACAGCATCAGGGCTTCTCGCTTGAAAATATAGCTGGTGGTATATATACAAAGATGGTCACCTCTGCTGTAGGCCTAATTATAGGTCTGCTTGCTTATGTTGCATACAACTATCTTAATGCTCAGATCAACAAAAGCGTAAACCGCATGGAGGCTGCTGCTGTTGAGTTCCTTGATATTTTGCACGAACCAGGTAAATAATACTATATGAACCTGAGAAAGCATTTAAGAGATACACCCGAAACGCATACGTCAGCCCTGAACGATATTCTGTTCATATTACTGCTGTTTTTTCTTATTATATCTACATTAGCTAATCCAAACGTGGTTAAGCTTTCCATACCCAAGGCAAAAAGCGATACTAAGGCAAAGCAAACAGTAGTGGTTTCTGTAAATGAGAAACAACAGTTTTTTGTTGGTACAAAGGCTATCTCACCAGATTCATTAGAAAATGCTATTAATAGCATAGTAGCCCGATCTCAAGACGTTGAGCCAACGGTGGTGATTAATGCTGATAAAAAAGCTGAAGCAGAAAGTATAGTAGCTATTATGCGTGCAGCACACAACCTGAACCTGCGCACTGTGCTTGCTGTAGATAAGGAAGGAAAATAGATTGTGTTGCTTATTTTTGTTTAAATAGCAGCGTATCGCCTACTCTTCTTCCATATTAGATTCGCCAATTGAGTACCTGAAGGGTGTTGGGCCCCAGCGTGGCGACCTGTTGCGTAAGGAATTGGGAATAGCTACTTACGGCGATCTGCTGTACCATTACCCTTATCGCTATGCAGACAGGTCCAGCCTCAATAAAATTGCACATATTCAACCCAATACTGAATATGTACAATTGCTCGGTACGCTTATCAATATCTTTGAAGAAGGCGTTGGCAGAAAGAAAAGACTCGTAGCTACCCTTTATGACGATACCGGGCGTATAGAGCTTTTATGGTTTCAGGGTGCCGATTGGATGAAAAAATCGTTGCAAGAGAACGAAAAATACATTGTATTTGGTAAGGTGAGTTTCTTTAACGGCTTGCCAAGCATAGCCCACCCTGAAATAGAAAAGCTAAGTGCAGAAACAAACATAGCAGGTTTGCAACCTGTTTACCCAACTACTGAAAAGCTTAGAGCAAAAGGGATTACTAATAGATCATTTGCCAGGCTTACTCAAAGCCTTTTTGAGAAAATTGCACCCGGCGATATACCGGAAGTATTGCCAGCAAATATTATCAATCAATATCGGCTGTGCAGCAGGTATCATGCTATAAAATGGATACATTACCCCGATAGTGAGGAACATATGCAGGCAGCCCGCTACCGTTTAAAGTGGGAAGAGTTGTTTGCATCGCAACTAAAAATAGCTCAGCTACGCCTGCAACATACCATACAACCAGGCTGGAAGTTTGAAGTGGTAGGCGACGCCTTTAATGATTTTTATAACCATTATTTACCATTCCAGCTTACTAATGCACAAAAGCGTGTATTAAAAGAAATACGTGTAGATACTGTTACAGGCAAACAAATGAACCGGTTGCTGCAAGGCGACGTGGGCAGCGGCAAAACTATTGTGGCTCTTATGTCTATGCTGCTGGCAAAAGATAATGGCTTTCAGGCCTGCCTTATGGCACCTACCGAAATACTGGCTCAGCAGCATTTCCAAAGTTTAAGCCAACTATTGGAAAAAATGAATATACCCGTGCGCTTGTTAACCGGCAGTGTAAAAGGTAAAGAACGAAAAGAAATACTGGCACAACTTGCGGATGGAAGCCTTCCCTTTGTTATTGGCACTCATGCGCTTATTGAGCAAAGTGTTCAATTCCAAAATCTTGGCTTAGCTGTAATTGATGAACAGCATAGGTTTGGCGTTGGGCAAAGGGCAAGGTTGTGGGCTAAAAACGAAAAAGCCCCACATGTGCTGGTAATGACAGCCACACCAATACCACGCACATTAGCAATGACCCTTTATGGGGATCTGGATGTATCTGTAATAGATGAATTGCCACCAGGGCGCAAAGAAATAAAGACTGTTCATCGCAATGAAATGAGACGCGCAAGTGTGATGGACTTCATACGTACCGAAATAGATAAAGGCAGGCAGGCATACATTGTTTATCCGCTTATTGAAGAATCGGAAAAGATGGACTATGAGAGCCTTATGGCAGGTTTTGACCAAGTGAAAGTCTTCTTCCCCGAACATAAGTACAATGTGGCTATGGTTCATGGCCGGCAAGATGCAGCTTTAAGAGAACGTAACATGCAGCGATTTGCCTCAGGAGAAGCACATATACTTGTTGCTACAACCGTTATAGAAGTAGGGGTAAATGTGCCTAATGCCAGTGTAATGCTTATAGAAAGTGCTGAACGCTTCGGGCTGTCCCAGTTACACCAGCTTCGCGGGCGTGTAGGCCGCGGTGCCGACCAATCATATTGTATACTACTCACAGGTAGTAATATATCGAAAGAGAGTACACAACGTATGCAAATAATGACCTCTACAACCAATGGGTTTGTAATAGCAGAACAAGACCTTGCTATGAGAGGCCCGGGAGACCTTCACGGCACAGCCCAGAGCGGAATACTTAAATTTAAGCTTGCAGATATTGTGGAGGATGCAGATATTCTTGAACAAACCCGCATGGCAGCACAAGCACTTGTTACTGTTGATCCTACCCTCACCCACCCTGCACATCAGCCTTTGCGGAATATTCTTCTGAAAGAAGCGCAACAAAATCATTGGGCAAAAATCAGTTAATATAGGTAAAACCTATGTGGGTTAAATAAAATTTATCGATTTATTTAATTAAACGTTTGTTTAAAATTAAACGACCGTTTAATTTTGCGTCTCACCGAAACGAAAAACAATGGAACAACAATCGGATAAACAAATCCATATTATAGAAGTAGCACAGAAGCTATTTGCTACAAATGGCTTTGCAGGAACATCTGTGAGAGACATTGCTAAAGAGGCGGATGTAAATATTGCTATGATCTCTTATTACTTCGGTTCAAAGGAAAAACTGCTCGAGGCAATCTTTGCAAGGCATTGGGCCAATGTAAAGCTGCAACTTGAGAATATGCTGCATGACGACACGAAACAACCTTTAGATAAGGTTTATACACTTATTGATAACTACCTGGACAAATACTTTGCTCAACAGGACTTTCACAAAATAATTGTGCGTGAGCAGATGGCTCAAAAAGAAAGCCCTTTAGGTAGCATGCTTAATGAGATGAAAAAATCAAATCAGTTGCTTATTAAACAACTAATAAACGACGGGCAGAAAAAAGGAGTTTTCAAAAAAAATATCGATGTGCCGCTGATGATGGCAACTATGGTAGGCACTGCTAATCAGGTAGTAACCACGCAGCATTTTTATAAAGAGATCAATGGTTTGCAGGATATGCCTGAAGCAGAGTTTCAAAAAATGCTTCGTAAAAAGCTCACTATACATTTAAAAACACTCTTCAAATCTATATTAACATATGAGGCCTAGTAGAATCGTAGCTATACTTAGCTTAGTATTTTTATCCATTAGCAATGTTTCAGGCCAACCAAGAAAGTTGAGTCTCAACGATGCTATACAATTAAGCCTGCAAAACAGCAATCAACTTAAAGTAAGCAAAGCGAAAACAGAAGAAGCTTCTGCCTTGCTGCGTGAAGCAAAAGATCGTCGTTTGCCGGATTTTAGTATTACCGGCAGCTATATGCGATTAAATCAACCCAATGTTGATTTGAAACTTAAGTTAGGGCAACCAACGTCAGGTGGTGAAACCGGTGGATCTTCAGGTAGTTCCACTACAGCTTCTTCAAGCCCCAAGGTAGA
>JAEZIL010000175.1 GCA_023436685.1 Bacteroidota bacterium
ATATACCACCTCGCTTGCGCCTGCCATCCAGCATTCATGCCCCGTCATTGATTTGGTAGAGCTGACAGGAACCTTGTTGCCAAAGACCTCAAAAATGGCTTCGGCTTCGCTACCATCGCCGGCAGGAGTAGACGTAGCATGTGCATTGATGTATTGAATATCGGCGGCGCTTACGCCTGCATCTTTCAGTGAACGGTGTATGGAACGTACCTGCCCCTCGACACTAGGGTTGGAAATGTGCTGGCCATTAGATGAGAACCCATAACCCATTACCTCGGCCAATATGGTAGCGCCACGTGCCTGTGCGCTTTCAAGGCTTTCCAGTATTACAGTTGCGCCACCACCACCCGGTACAAGTCCATCGCGGTCTCGATCGAAAGGGCGGGAAGCTTTGGTAGGATCGCCTTCTCGCAGTGAGAAAGTACCAAGAGCATCGAAATTGGGCATTGAGTATATATTGACCTCTTGTGCACCGCCGCATATTACACGGTCTTGCATGCCTTGCTTTATGAACAGGTAACCAAGGCCAATAGCATGTGAACCACTGGCGCAAGCTGCGCTTATGGAAAAGTTAATGCCACGCAGCTTGAATATAGTAGCCAGGTTCATGGTAACGGTTGAGTTAAGCACCTGGAACACAGAACCTGAACCTACCATCATTGTGTCTTTTTTTTCGCGTATCAGGTCTATCGCTTCTATAACAGGCTGTGCGCAGCTATCGTTACCATATACAATGCCCGTTTCATTCTGATCCAGGTAGTCAAGGTCAATCTTAGCTTGTTCCAAAGCTTCGCGCGTGGCCATATAGGCAAATTCCGCATGTTCAGGCATCATAATGCGCGAGCGCCTGTCGAGGAGGCTTTTAAGCTGTGGGCGTTCTACAAAACCTGTGAGGGCTGAGCGATACCCCATTTCTTTACGGGCAGGATCGAATATGATACCCGAACGCCCTTCGAACAATGACTTGGCCACAGTGGCTTTGTCTTTACCTAGCGATGAATAAATACCCAGGCCTGTGATAACTACACGTTGCATACTATGAATAATAACGCTACTGAGACGTAAAAGTAATTGAAAAGGCGCATTTATAGATGAACTACAAATGCGCCTTTGGATAAGTTGCAACTATTACTGTAATACTACCTTCCGCAATACAGCAGCTTTATCGGGAGCAGTTATCTTTATCATGTAAATACCTTTAGCCTGGCTGCTCAGGTCAATATCAAGCAAACCAGAATAGCCGTTTAGCGATTGGCTGAATACCTTGGCTCCGGTAACAGAGAATACTTCAAGAGTGCTATTAGTGCTTTGCAACTCATAGTCTATTGAAAATTGCCCATTATTTGGGTTTGGATACACTTCGACACGAGCATGTAGCGGAGCTACTTCTGAAACACTAACCGGGAACAAAGCGGTGAATTGATAAAGAATTTTTGTACCAAAGTCGGAGCTAAAATTCTTGAATATAGAACCAGATCCATTCATAATGCGGATGTAACCACTACCGTCAGCAGGATTTGCCCACCAGTTCAGTCCATCTTTATTAAGGTTAGGTAAACCCGAAGGAGTTGGTCCATCATCATAAAACTCAAACGAATAGCATAGGCCAGGTGTGAGCATCACAGTATCTTTATATGTTGTTTTAGGCGAAAAGTTATTTTTTTCCATTACTATATTACCAGTTACTGCATCGCGGAGGCGATAGTAATTTTCAGATGCAGCATTATTGCTACGGAAAGTAATGATTATCTTATTGTCGTTTACTACATCCGTAGTTTCAAAAGGTACCACCGCACTGTTAGTATGTTCAAATTCATCAGTACCGCCATTAGGTTTGGTAACAGATACTTCAAATTCATTAGAGCCGCCTTGCCATAACATAGGTGTAGTTAACTCAACAGTATCGGTTTGACCTAAAGAAAGATTGCCTGTCCAGTTAAAACTTACTTTTTGTCCTCCTTTCAAGCCATAGTTAATCTCAGCAGAAGTAAGGTTATTTTTTCCATTGTTTTTAATAACTATGATAGGTGTACCACATATAGGATTGTAACGCAGGAACTCATATTCTTTACTTGGTGCAATTACAGCCTCTAATGATACATCATTAGTGTAAGTAGGTTCAGCGTACTCCACCAAATAAGTACTAATAACCCAGTTACCAAAATTTCTGAAAGGATTCATAGTATACGGCTGCATATCAAAATCGAAAGTATGGCTGCTACCTCCCGTCATATTCTGAAGCAATAAATTATCTTCTTTAACCGATTCACCGGGGCACCAGTTAGTGCGATCGTATAGCCATGTGCCGTTTTGCGGAAACACAGAATTGAAGCCGCATTCGCGCCACACATTTTTCTTTTGTAACTGAACACCATCAAACTTTATAGTACGGTCTTTAGGGCAAAATTCAGCACAGTTTTGCAGGCTATCCATACCATGCCCTGTTTGTATGATTTTCAGGTTAGCAGCTCTTGTATCGGATTGGAATGTGACATTACGAAGATCAAGATGATTTTCAATGGGATCTGCTGCATTGCCATAGGCAAAGCTACCATGCCACATAGTATCTATTTTAACTACTTCTAAAGGCGGTGTGCCTTCTATGCAAAAGAAATTGAGGTTAATAACCCATCCACGGCCATTTTGTGTTTCGTAACCCGAGTGGCGGTAAACTATTTCAAGAGAATCGTGCAATAGCGGGGCAAAATCGGTCAGGTCGTAATACCAGCCATGTTTCCAGGTGCTGTTGAACCCAAGCCCGTAAGGGGTAATGAAACGGGCAATTTCCCAACCTACCGTATCGCCTTCCACACCACCTTTTCTGCGTATGCTTATATCGTTGATATAATCCCATTCGCCACAGGTCATATTAGGCGGACATTCAAATGTGAGGTACGCAAATACTTTGTAGTATTTGGTTGTTGCAGCAGGAAATTCGGCCCAAACAGGGTAGAAAGTCTGGCCAACTGATGGATCAGTTTGTATCAGTACATTTTCATGTGCTTTTACTTTAACAGTATCGCCTGCGGCAGCATATACATTTATAAAAATGAATTGCAGCAGTGCTAAAAACAGTAAAGACTTTTTCATGCATAATTTTTTTTCGAAGGATATACAATTTACATAATAAATGGGAAAAGAAGACTAAGAATAAAGGCCTCCGTTTATAGATATTACCTGGCCTGTAATGTATGATGACTTGGGAGATGCCAGGAATTCAACCAGGTCAGCTACTTCCTCTACACTGCCAAAACGTTTCATAGGTATCATATTTACTAATTCTTTTTCGTTCAGCTCTTCGGTCATATCGGTTTTTATAAATCCGGGTGCAATAGCATTTACGGTAATGTTGCGCTTAGCTATTTCCTGTGCAAGTGCTTTAGTGGCGCCTATCATACCAGCTTTTGCGGCCGAATAGTTAACCTGGCCCGGCATACCCTTCAACCCACTAAGCGATACCATATTAATGATACGGCCATAACGGTTCATAAGCATTGGGTTAAGCACTTGCTTGGTAACATGGTACATGCCCTGCAGGCTGGTGCCCAGTACATCGTCCCATTGCTGGTGAGTCATAGACATTAGTAGTATATCCTGTCGCACCCCCGCATTATTTACCAACACTTCTATAATGTCTTCCGGATGGTTTGCTATCCATGTGCCTAATACATTATCTACATCGGCTTTGTTGGCTACATCAAACATCAGGGTTTCGGCCTGCACACCTTTTTCGCGTACCTGTGAGGCTGTTTCTTCGGCGGCGGATTGATTTCCTTTGTAATTTACCAATACAGAATAACCCAGTTCGGCCAGTTTTATACAACATGCGCGGCCAATGCCACGCGAGCCGCCGGTTACCAATGCATATTTCATAAGCTATGTTTATATATGTGAATGCTTATCCTTCTACTTCAACCAACTGCCAGTTGTCGAAGCCTAATAATTTTTTCATCTTAGCACCTACCTCTGTTTCCATCAGCCAATGTTTTATTTTATACAGCCTTTCTGATGACGGTGCATCTTCAGTAAAAGAAGGCGCTAAAGTGCTTAGTTCATCATACATCCAGCGGGTGGCAGGCGATAACCTGTTCTTATAGTCTTTGTAGTCTATGGCTTGTATTATGGCCAGTGCATGTACCGATAGTACTTCAAAAGAATTTTCGATAACCCTGGCACACATTTGTGCCGCATTGCAACCCATACTTACTATATCCTGGTTATCATTGTTGTTAGATATACTGTGAACATACATTGGGTTGCTAAGCGTTTGATTCTCGGCAACGTTGGACACGGCAGGATATTGCATGCCCTGAATACCAAAATTGAGGCCCAAAGTACCTTTGTTGATAAAC
>JAEZIL010000194.1 GCA_023436685.1 Bacteroidota bacterium
ATTACCAGCAATAAATATGCAGAAACACATTTTGGCCTTGTTTACCTGAAAGATCTTTTTAGCGAAGGTATTGCAGATAAGAAGGGTGAAGTGATAAGCAATAAGGTAATTCAGTCGGTAATAGAAGAAGCGGTATCTAATGAAGATAAGCGCCACCCTTATACCGATCAGCAATTGGTAAATATACTATCTGCAAAGGGTTATAATATTGCCCGCCGTACGGTAGCAAAATACCGCGAGCAGTTGCGCATACCTATTGCGCAAATAAGATCGGTATGGGCGTAATAAAATTTTAAATTTGACTGGCAACTAACTAAAACACACACTGAAATAACTACATAATGGCTAAAATACTTGTAATAGATGATGATAATGATATGTGCATGTTACTTAACCGCTTCCTTACCCGGAACGGATATGAAGTAACAACAGTAAACACCGGCAATGCAGCATCGGAATGGATGAAAAAGAATGAGCCTGAACTGGTGCTTTGCGACTTTAAACTGGATGATATAACCGGCGCAGAAATGCTGGCAAAAATCAAAGAGGTACATCCGTCAGCAATCGTTATCATAATAACAGGGTATAGCGACGTAAAGGATGCTGTAGAGGTAATGAAAATGGGCGCATACGACTATGTTACAAAGCCCCTTTTCCCCGATGAGATACTGCTTACTATAAAGAAAGCGTTGGCCGAAGGAGGATCTGGTGCACAGCCGTCTAAAACATATGCACCTACAGCCAGCGGTAGTAATGGAGCCGCGGTAAAGGCAAGCCCATCCCAGTCGAAGGGAAGGGGAATGGGTGGCGATAGCAATTACATAATGGGCGATAGCCCTGAATTTGCTACTATAGTAAAGCAGATAGACCTGGTTGCACCAACCAATTACAGCGTTATTATTTATGGAGAAAGCGGGAGTGGTAAAGAGGCTATTGCACAACAGATACATAAGAAAAGCAAACGTGCTAATAAGCCGTTTGTGGCTATAGATTGCGGTGCGTTATCAAAAGAATTGGCCGGAAGTGAATTGTTTGGTCATGAAAAAGGTGCATTTACAGGCGCATTGAATCAAAAAATAGGTAGCCTTGAAATAGCTAATGAGGGCACTATATTCCTGGACGAAATTGCAAACCTGTCTTACGACATACAAGTATCGCTACTGCGTGTAGTGCAGGAGCGTAAAATAAGAAGGGTGGGTGGCAATAAAGATATAGACCTGGATGTGCGTATAATTATTGCCAGCAATGAGCGACTGTGGGATGCGGCCCGTAATGGCAAATTTCGAGAAGACCTTTACCATAGGTTTAATGAATTTAGTATAGATGTGCCACCCCTTCGCGAACGTAAAAGCGATATAATGCTGTTTTCAAGATTTTTCCTTGAAAGAACAAACGAAGAATTGGGTAAAAACGTAAAAGACTTTTCGCCTGAGGTACAATCTATATTTCAAAACTATGTGTGGTATGGCAATTTGCGCGAACTTAAAAATGTAGTGAAAAGGGCTACTTTACTTACCGACGGCGACTATATTGAAGTGCGTTCTCTGCCTTTTGAGATAAGCAATTATGCCAAGCTACAATTTGATACACCTGTAACCAGCGCGAAACCCCAGGCAATAGTTAGTGAAGTAAGGAATGAAAAACCTGCAGTTAATGTGCCCTTTGAGAATAAGCTGAAATCTGCAAATATTGATGCTGAATATGAAGTGATATTAGATGCTCTGAAACAATCTAATTTCAATAAAAGTAAGGCCGCAAAACTGCTGAATATAGATAGGAAGACGCTGTACAATAAAATGAAACAGTTCAAAGCATTCAAATTAGATTAGATTGTGATGACATTCCCTGAAAAGTTAAATAGCGCAGCTGTGCGGCAAGAGCAGTTGAGCGATACCGAATATTTACAGCTTACTACCTCGCTGCTAAACTTGTTTGTAGTCATTTTTGATAGAGCTACAAATGTTTTGAAGTATAACCGGGGGCAACTTGCCACTACTTTGGGGTATCAGCCCGAAGAACTTACAGGCCTGGATAATGTACTTCATGCAGAAGATAAAGATATCCTGGATGCAGCGCTGCTTGAAGTAAGCTCTAATAAAGTTGTTACTCCCGTAGCTGTTCGCCTTATGCATAGCAATGGAGTGTACATCTCCTATTCTATTACAGCATTAGCCAGCTTTAGCGATAGGGTGTTATTAACATTCATTGGCCAGGATTCGCCCTTGAGCAAAGCCGGTGAATCTAACCTGAGCCATGCCAATCATACAATACACCGCCTGCAACAATCTAACAGGGAATTGGAAGATTTTGCCTATGTAGCTTCGCACGATCTGCAGGAACCATTGCGCAAGATCAGCACATTTGGCGGCCGCTTATACGAGAAGTTTAATGCGCAACTAGATCAGGAAGGCCAAATGTATTTGAACCGTATGCTTACAGCCTCGGCCAATATGCGTATGTTCATTGACAATCTTCTTGAGTTTTCAAGAATAGACCGTATAACACACACGGTTGCACCTACCGATCTTACATTTGTGTTGCGCCAGGTAATAGCTGACCTGGAACTGAAAATAGAAGAAACAGGAACGGAAATAAAATTCGAAAAACTGCCGATGATAGATGCTGTATCATCGCAAATGAAGCAGTTGTTTAATAATATCATTAGCAATTCTATAAAATTCAGGCGTGAGGGTGTGCCTTGTGTTATTACAATTACCTCTAGCGAGATAAGTGAATATGAGCGCATACAATATGGCTTACCAGAAAACAATACCTATCATAAGTTGATGGTTTGCGATAATGGTATTGGTATTGAGCAAGGGTATGAGGAGCGGATATTTGAGGTATTTCAGCGTTTACATGGCAAATCAGAATATCCCGGATCGGGCATAGGCCTTGCTATCTGCAAAAAAATAATGAACTACCATAAAGGATTATTGTTTGCCGGTAATAATGAAGACGCAGGTGCTTGTATAATAGCCATACTACCACAAAAGTATATTAACTCATAATATTGTTCCCATAATCGTATATGAAGCCAGCCGTTATTAAAATATTGATTGTAGACGATGATGAGGATGATTTCCTTCTAACCAGTGATTATATAAGGCATATACCTAAAGCAGCTTACCAAATAGATTGGTGCCCTAAGTATAAAGATGCATTACAGCATATGCTAAACGGGGAGTATAATCTTTACTTTGTTGACTACAGGTTAGGCGCAAAGTCTGGTGTTGATCTCTTGAAAGAAGCTATTGCCAACGGATGTGAAGACCCCATAGTTTTACTTACGGGTAAGGGTAATTATGAGGTTGACATAGAAGCCATGCAATTTGGCGCTGTAGATTACCTGGTAAAAGGTGAGCTTACTGTAGAGAAGATGGAGCGTTGCATACGCTATTCATTAGAACATGCAGCTACTTTAAAAGCGCTTAAAGAAAATGAACGTAAGTATCGCAACTTCTTCGAAAAATCGAAAGACATAGTTTTTATTACAGATAAAGATCTGAACATACGCGATGTGAACGATACTATTTATAGCCTGCTTGGCTATACGCGCGATGAGGCTTTGAAAATGAATATCTGTGACTTTATGGAGCTTGCACAGAATAAAAAATTTTTTGCACAATTATTGCAAGCCAGAAGATCGGTAGATGATTGGGAAATATCTCTTACAGCAAAGGAGGGCGAAAAGAAGTATTGCATGATTACGGCCACACTTGAGGATAGTTATACAGGCGAGTATGTACAGGGCATTATTCACGATATTACAAATCTTAAAAAAGCAGAGAAAGCAACGCTGCTTTCTGAGAAGCTGGCAGTAGCAGGGAGGTTGGTGCGTACACTTGCACACGAAGTTAGAAATCCTTTAAACAACATCACCCTATCGGTAGAGCAAATGCAGCAGGAGCTTCATGATGATAATTCATTGCTCTATCTCGATATAATATATCGCAATAGTCACCGTATAAGTGATTTGATTGGAGAATTGCTTAACTCTTCCAAACCTACTGAGATCGTATTGCTGCCTGTGCCTATTCAGCATATAATGGATAATGTAATCAATGCCTCAATTGACAGGCTAACACTTAAGCATATAAAGCTGCGTGTAAATTATCCTGATGAACCATTGTATGTAGAAGCTGATAGCGAAAAGCTTATGCTGGCACTGCTGAATATTGTTATTAATGCAGTAGAAGCAATGGAGGAAGAAAAGGGTGTATTGAATATTAGTTTAGAAAGTGAGGAAGGCGATATTAATTTGCGCATTACTGATAATGGCTGCGGTATCTCAGAAGAGAATATATCCCGATTGTTTGAGCCTTATTTTACCCAGAAACGAAATGGCGTTGGCTTGGGACTTGCATTTACCCTCAATATAGTACAGGCGCATAAAGGCAGGATAGAGGTGGCATCGCAACAGGGTGAAGGCACTACCTTTACAGTAAGTTTTCCGCTAAGCAAGGAGGTTATTCTTGCAGAAGTATAAACTATATATGGCACAGTCTTTTAAGGTGTAGCTAAAACACTTTAACCATTATGAGAGGCATACTTTATTTAATTGCAGTTATTTTGATTATTGGTTGGCTACTAGGCGTATTTGTATATAGCCTTAAAGGTTTAATACATATATTACTTGTTATCGCCATTATTTCCCTGCTTCTTGGCCTTATAAGGCGCGGAACAGCAGATTAACTTATAGAAAAGGGTACTGTTCACACAGTACCCTTTATTTATTTTATTATGTTTTATTATGGTTTAAGTTATTAAGCAGTCATCTCCAAACGCTGCAAGTGTTGGTCAAGGTCCGATAGCTTAATTGGCTTTTCAATTACATTATATTTTGCTGTAGAAGGCATCTCCGGAACTGATGGGTGAAAAGCACTGATCATATTGATACAGGTATCAGGATATTCAGTAGCAATTTTAGCGGCAACGCTCCAGCCGGTGCCATCTGGCAGGTTATTATCTAAAAATAATATATTAGGATGAACTTCAGCCAGGGCTTGCATACCTTGCTCGAGAGTGTGAGAAAGAAAAACTTCATAATTCTTCCGGGTCAGGTAGCTTTTTAACAGCAAGCACAGATCTGTTTCGTCATCAATTATCAAAACTTTTTTTGACCGTACCATTTTCCGCATTTATTGTGGGGTATATACACAAATACATGCCATATAGGGTTGTGCGCAGTATTTGTAATTGAAATTCTTTATGCAAAAACAATGCCGTCCGCATTTGTATCCTATGGTCAAGACGGGGTATTGGAAACATTCATCCAGTAGCTGCGCAACGCAGCTACGGTTTTCAATAGATTTTCGAAGCTATTAGGCTTGGTAATGTATGAGTTAGCGCCAGATTCATAACACCGGTGCATCTCTTGCTCGTTGTTAGTAGTGCTAAAAATAACCACGGGTATTCTTTTAAATTTAGGGTGCTGCTTCAATTCTTTTAATACCTCGCGTCCATCTTTCTTGGGCATATTGAGGTCTAAAAGTATGAATTTGGGTAAAGCCGTATTATCATCTTTCTCCAGAAGATATAGGTACTCCAACACTTCTACGCCATTTTCTACAAAATGCAGTTTGTCCTGAAAACCATTTTCTTCAAAGGCCGCTTGAAGCAAAAACCTATCGTCTGCGTCGTCTTCAGCAATTAATATAAAAACCCCTTCCATTTATTTTGTGTCGCGTATTTCAGTATTTGTAGATCACGAATGTACAAATGATTTCACCACATTTATTATATATATTTGTTTTATATGCTTATGAGCTTTCGTTAGGGACGGGTATGATTTTTATGTTGTTATTTATTATATAAAGCTATTAATGAAAACCAGGAGCAAGTGGATCAGGTATTTTAATATAATATTGGGTATACCTAATAAAAAGGTACGTGCAACCGGCACACCAATTATTTCAGTAAGCAGTTCTGAGCCTGCCAGTAGATACATAGCTGCTTATCGCGAAAGCGATACGGAGAAAAATTGGCAGCTAAAATCTGATTTCGACAGAACTGTTCCGCTCATCCAAAATTGCGAACACAATTTACGATAGTGCTTATTATATCTACTTGATATTTGATAAAGCCATACATAATGTATGGCTTTATTTTTTATCAATCAGCAAACCTTTCAGGATGTTTGTTACGTCTTAATACGGAGTGGTTTTAACTGTACAGTAAAATTTTATTTCATGCCAGGCATTGCAACTTTGAAATATTTGCGTATTTTCAACCGTTGTGGCGCTAAGTGAATGTAGAAACAACTTGTGCAGATTGAATTTTAGCCTCAAATGTTAACTGGGAATTATAAGACTCAAAACAAAAGATAACTAATAACAATCAGATAAAATACCCTAAAGGATAGTTATATGATCAGGAAAAATACAATTGGCCGGATAGCGTTAACAACTGCATTCGCACTTACAATGCAAGCTGCTCAGGCCCAGGATATTCACTTTACGCAGTTCACAGCATCTCCGCTAATTGTGAACCCGGCCTTTACGGGTAATTTTAGTGGCCAATACCGTGCTGCTGCTATTTATCGCGACCAATGGAACAGCATTACGAACGGCTTCAGGACGTATGCTGTATCAGTTGATGCCCCGATCATAAACGATTTATCTCACGATGATTATCTGGCTGCAGGCTTGCAGCTTTATAACGATCGCGCGGGTGATGCTAACTTTCAAAATCTTACAGTATTAGCATCAGTTGCATACCACAAGTTTTTAGGTGCAAGGCAAGATAAAGTGTTATCAGTAGGCTTCCAGGGTGGTTATACTCAAAAGAGCATTGATATCAGCAGGCTAATATGGTCTGATGAATATTCGGATGGCAATTTTCAGCCGGGTACTTCAGGAGAATATCCTGGCATAAAACCTAAAGTTGATTATGGTACTATCAACGCCGGTATCAGCTGGGCTCATAGCGTATCTGATAATTTTGGTTATGCAATAGGTTTAGGTGCTAATAACCTGAACCAGCCACAAGAGTCTTTGAAGAAACAAAGAAATGCCGATGTAGGACTGGGTATGCGTTATACAGCCCAGGTAGGTGCAATAGCTTACGTTAGCGAAAAGCTTAGCCTTCGTCCTGCAGTGTTATACCAAACACAAACAGCGGCCGACGAAATGGTGGCAGGTAATGAGTTTCACCTGATAGTGGGTAATCCTGAAATACGCAGCTTTGCTACTGCAGTATTCCTGGGTGGTTATTATCGTTTAGATGACGCTGTATTGATAAATGCCGGCCTTGAATTTAAAGGCTTCCGTTTTGGCGTTAGTTACGACTATAATACATCGGCACTTAATACAGCGTCTAACGGCAGAGGCGGTTTTGAAATCTCGCTTACTTATATAGCTGCCGATCCTCTTGATTTTGCACGTAAGCTAACATATCCGTGCTCTCGTTTCTAGTTACGTAAAAAAAAGTTTAAAAGAAAGGGCAAAAATTTTTTAAAGCCCTTTCTTTTTTTTAAACCAATTTATATTTTTATACCCATTAACAACGCTCACGCACATGAGAAAAAAATGGCTGCTCCTGATTCTGGCAACAGTTCTTGTAAGTTTTCAGTTTGATGTAAACGCACAACAGCAACGTAAAGAGAAATACAGAAACAAAGCAAACGACCCCGTAGCTAAGCTTCCTTACTATAAAAAATTGCGTTGGGCAGATAAACTGTTCAGTGAAGGAAGTTATTTCAATGCGATAGAATACTATCAGCAATTGAAGCAAGAACAAGAGCGTAACCCTTACCTGGCATACCAGCTAGCTGAATGCTATTCAATGACAAGGGATTATAAGCCTGCTGCGCATTATTATCGCGAAGCTTACTCTTATGCGCCCAAATTATACCCAGAAGCGCAATATTATTATGCGCTTAACCTGAAGAAACAAGGTGAATATCAGGAGAGCATTGTACAATTCAACAAATTCATTTCCGACAATCCTAAAACCTTCAAAAAGCAAAAGATACGTGCAAAGCGTGAAATAGAAGGTGCAGAGATGGCATTGAATTCAATAAAGAACCCTGAAGCGGTTAACGTGATTAACGCAGGCCCTAATGTAAATAGTGCTTATACCGAATCAGCGCCTTATCCATTGGGCGATACTGCATTACTGTTCTCTACAATGCGTCAAAACAATGTAGTTGAAGTAGATAAATCAAAACGCGAAGAGTACATGGCCCGTTTCATGACTGCTCGCAAGCAAGATCATGTTGAACAGGTGGATTCTTTCCAATGGGCTATCAAGTTTATGGATGGCGATTTCAACTCTGACAAAGTACACGTAGGTAATGGTACATACAGCCCCGGTGGCGATCGTTTTTACTTTACAAAATGTACTGAGGAAGATTCAATGAAAGTTATCTGTAAGATATACGTTTCAAAATTTGAAAAATCTAAATGGACTGAACCTGAAGAACTGGGAAGTGGTATCAATGAAGGCGGTTCTAATACGCAACCGTTTGCCGCTAAAGTAGGTAAGAAAGAAATCTTATTCTTCTCTTCTAACCGTACACTGCAAGGTCGTGGTGGGTATGATATCTGGTATTCAGTAATCGATCCACGTAACGGTACTTACCGTCGTCCGCAAAATGCAGGTAAACAAGTTAATACCGACAGAGACGAGCAAACACCATATTATGACTCACGCGTGGGTAAACTTTACTTTGCTTCGAATGGCTGGGTAACCATGGGTGGTTTTGACATCTTCTCGGCTGATGGCGGCCCTTCGCGTTATACTAATCTTAAAAACTTAGGCTATCCAATCAACTCCTCTGCTGATGAACTGTATTACATTAAAGATCCGGTTGGTAAACCAGATGCTTATGTAGTATCTAACAGGATAGGTTCTATAGCTTTGAAAAACCCAACCTGTTGCGATGATATCTGGCGTATTCAATACGAGCCACAGTTAACCGTTCTGGGTAAAATAGTTGACCGTAAGAACAATGAGCTGGTTAGCGATGCAGTAGCTAAGATAGTAGACCAGAATGGCGACATGAGGCCCTATAACTCTGAAGATGTAATTTCACCTTCAGCTTGTATCGTGGCAAATCTTATGTAATAACAGGCGATAAACAAGGCTTCGCTTCTACACGTGCATCTATTAATACAATGGATGTAAAACGTACCGATCCCGATGATACCGTATCAGTAACTCTTTATATGGACGAACTGACTCAGGAATACCGTTTCCGTGTAAGCAATGTTTACTATGATTATGACAAGGCTGACCTGCGTCCTGAATCTGTAACTGCATTGGATACTTTGGTTACTTTCATGAAAGATAACCCTTCGTTAACTGCAGAAGTTTATTCTTTTGCTGATGCAAAAGGTACTGATGAGTATAACAGGAAGCTTTCTGAGCGTCGTGCACAAGCCGTTATCGATTATCTGGTAAATGCAGGTATTGAGGCTAGCCGCCTTGAAAGCAAAGGCTTTGGTGAATCGCTGCCGGCTGCGCCAAATACTTCTAATGGTAAAGACAATCCTGTTGGCCGGCAGTTGAACCGCCGTACAGAATTCCGTATCGTAACAGATGTTCCTACCCGTCGTATATTGTTCAACAGCGCTAAGCCAGGTTCTATGGACGAACAACAAAAGAACCTTCAGATTAACGAGAACCTGAATGACGAGGAAGATGCAACTCCAAATGAAGGTTTTGCTGAACCGGGTGGTAAAGTGAATAACGAATAGATTATCTTTTAAAATATCAAAAGGTCGCAGTGATGCGGCCTTTTTGTTTGCGTTAACTTGCGTTGGAATATTAGGTGAATGAGTTATATACAAATTACATTTCAAACAGAAAATGAAGAAGTTCAGGGTATCATAATAGCTATACTGAGCGAGCACGGTTATGAAGGTTTTGAAGAGCAGGAAACAGAATTGAAAGCCTATGTACCCGTTGAACACTTTAACGAGGAGCTATTGCATGAGTTTATAACGCCCTATGGTATTATTTATACCAAAGAGAATATTGAGGAGCAAAACTGGAATGCAAAATGGGAGGAAAACTTTCAGCCGGTAATTATTGATGACTTTTGCAGCATCACTGCACACTTTCATAAGATAGATGTCAATACAACGCATCATATCCAAATAACGCCTAAAATGTCTTTCGGCACAGGCCACCATGCTACCACACGCCTTATGATAAAGGCGATGCGTAACATTGATTTCAATAATAAAACAGTGTTTGACTTTGGCACGGGTACTGGTGTATTGGCTATTTTAGCCGATAGACTGGGTGCCTCCAATATTTTGGCAATAGATAATGATGAATGGGCATATTTGAATGCAAAAGATAATATAGAAGTGAACAATGCGGTTAATGTGGTTGTGAAACAAGCTGTATTAGACGACATCCCCAATCTGTCGTTCGATGTAATATTGGCAAATATTAACAGGCATATATTACTTCAATACATGGCTGGGCTAAAAAAGATGCTTGCAAAAAATGGTAAATTGCTAATGAGTGGCTTACTTACAGGAGATGAGGGTATAATTGTTGATGTAGCAAATAACTCGGGCCTTCAATTGCTACACCGTGCCGAGGATAATAATTGGATAGTTCTTGAATTAGGCCATGCCTGATATGTCACTACCTAAATTCTTAATATCCAACAATATGGTTATGTTTTGAAGGTTAGGTTTTACCAATTGTAAAGATTATTTTTGTCAGCTTTAACCACTGGAAAAAAGGAATGGATATAGCTTTTCTTATAGTTCTGGCTTACCTGCTTGGGTCAATTCCTACGGCAGTGTGGGTAAGTAAAAAAGTGTATGGAATAGACATTCGTGAACATGGCAGCGGTAACGCCGGTGCTACCAATACCTTCAGAATATTAGGCGCTAAAGCTGGCTCGGCCGTAATGCTGATAGACATGCTGAAAGGCTTTTTAGCAGTTAAACTTTCTATCTTTTCGGGCTTTACATGGACCAGTGAGCCTTTTGTTAACCTACAGATATTTCTGGGCCTTGCAGCAGTGCTGGGGCACATCTTCCCCATATGGGCCGACTTTCGCGGTGGTAAGGGTATAGCAACATTGTTCGGTATGATATTGGGCATACAGCCTTTGGTGGCAGTTAGCCTTGTAGTGGTTTTCCTCTTTATGCTGTTTTTTACCCGCTATGTATCGCTTAGTTCTATTTGTGCCAGCATAGCCTTTCCCGTATTGATATTATTTATTTTCCGTGAGCCTGAGTTGAGCTACCGTTTATTTGCCATAGCTACGGCCTGTCTTGTAGTGCTTACGCACCATAAAAATATAAACAGGCTACTTAATGGCAATGAAAGCAAGGTGCCTTTGTTCCGGAAAAAGCGGACCAAACGACGCGGCCAGGATGAATAATATCCTGTTGGTATAAAACTTGTTTGCGGATTTTTTAAATTTCATTACCAATGAGAAAACTACTATTCGCAATTACAACCTTCGCTTTAGCCAGTACACTTTATTCGTGTTATAAAAATCCCGTTACAGGCCGTAGTTCACTTAATCTTGTAGATGAAGGCACAATGGCTCAAATGGCCAATAAAGAATATGCTGCATTTCTTAGTACAAATACGCCTGTAAAAGGTACACGCGATGCGGAAATGGTGCAGCGTATAGGCACACGCATGGCTGCAGCTGTGCAAACATATCTTACCCAGAAAGGCCAGCAAAACCTGATATCGGGCTACCAATGGCAATTCAACCTGGTAAATAATAACCAGGCAAACGCATGGTGTATGCCCGGTGGTAAAGTGGTGGTATATAGTGGTATATTGCCGCTTACTCAAAATGAAGCAGGATTGGCAGTTGTAATGGGCCACGAAATAGCGCATGCTATTGCCCGCCATGGCAATGAACGCATGAGCCAGCAACTGGCTGTGCAGGCAGGAGGCGAGGCCCTTTCTGCTGCATTATCAAGCAAGCCTGCGCTTACCCAAAATATATTCAATAGTGCATATGGTGTAGGTTCATCTCTGGGCATCCTGAAATATTCGCGCGAACATGAAAGTGAGGCTGACCAAATGGGATTAATATTTATGGCACTTGCAGGTTATAATCCTAACGAGGCAATAGGTTTTTGGCAAAGAATGGCAGCCAACAGTGGCGGACAAAAGCCGCCTGAATTTATTAGTACGCACCCAAGCGATGCTACTCGTATCAACCAGATAAAGAAGTGGATACCCGATGCAATGAAGTATTATAAACCGCAATAGTAGCCTTGCACTCAATACCCCTATACAAAAAGATATTAAGCCTGGTATACCCGGTAGTAGTACATACTGCGGAAGAGAGCGATAAGCTCCCTCTTCCGCAGCTTTATTTATATCGTGGCCAATACCAGGTAGCTACAAACGATGCATTATATTCTGACGGTACACGTTATCGTCCGCTTAAAATAGCTTTCAAAAAAATTGAGAGTAAACTTGCAGCCACAACAAACGTACTGGTATTGGGTACAGGCCTTGGCAGTGCAGTGCATATACTATATAGTAAAGGGTATACGCCACAATATACTTTAGTAGATTATGACAAAATAACATTACGGTGGGCTATGGAGTTATTGCCCGCGCCTGTTGCTGCCAAAACCAATGCTATATTGAGTGATGCAGAAACTTTTATGCAAACGCACACAGCAGCATATGATCTGCTCATTATAGATATTTTTAAAGGTAGGGTGGTGCCTGCTTTTGTTATGGCACCCGCTTTTTTACAAAATTGCCGCAGGTGCATGACGCCTGCGGCAATTTTGATATTGAATTATATGGTAAATAACGAGGCTGAATGGCAAGCTAACTTAAAGACCTTTCAGCAAGTATTTCCCAATCATCAGGTAATAGCTACCGGTATCAACCGCCTTATTATAGCTACAGTTTAGCCGACTGAATGCGTAGTACTTTTCTGTTTTTCTTTTGTACGCGCATTTTCTCAGGTACCAGTTTTAGTATTTCATCCATGAGGCTTTGCAGCAGGCTTAACCGTACAAAATGATCGTTAGTTACCAGTCCAATCTCACGTACTGGTTCGGGGTCTTCAAAGTAACGCACGCGGTCTTGTTGATCTTCGTTAAATTCAAATGTCGCAAGTTCGGGCAGTACGGTCATTCCCTGGTTTTTGTCTACCATTTTACGCAGGGTTTCCACGTTGCTGGATTCGTAGCGGAATGGGCGCTGAGCCTGTAGCCTCTGTATCTGGTCGCTGCACAGGTCAAGTACCTGGTTCCGCATACAATGGCCTTCATTTAGCAGCCATATACGGTCCAGCTCTATATCGTTTGCGGCTATCAGCTTCTTTTTAAGGGCTTTCTCGTTTTTGGAGAAATATGCCACAAAAGGTTCGTAAAACAGAGGATACTCTTTTAGGCCCGATTCTTCAATAGGTGTACTGATTAGTGCTGCGTCCAATTCATTGTTGCGTAGCGCCTTTACTATCTGGCCTGTTTCCAGTTCTTTCACCTGCAATTTAACATCAGGAAAGCTCTTACTATAACCTTCCAGTAAGCCCGGCAATATATATGGTGCCACTGTGGGTATCACTGCTATTCTGAAGGTGCCCATCATGTTGTTTTGCTGGCTTTGTATCAGCTCATGTATTTTATCCACCTCAGCCAGCGCTATTCTTGCTTGTTCCACTATAGCTTCGCCTATGGCAGTTATAGCTATGGGGTGTTTGTTGCGATCAAATAGTTTTATGCCCAGCTCTTCTTCAAGTTTCTGTATCTGCATACTAAGTGTAGGCTGTGTAACAAAACATTTTTCGGCAGCAGCTACGAAGCTTTTATAGGTAGCCACGGCAACAACATATTCAAGTTGTGTAATGGTCATGTATATTCAAATTATTATGCAAACCTAATAGATTATACCGAGAAAGATATTCTTTTGGCATTTCGGTTAACTTTGCCAAGTTCTATAGTAGGATATGCTCAATAAGCTAAAAATTGATACGGAACGGCCGCTGTGGTTAATAAATCTACATGGCGATGTAGATTTGCCCACAGCCAACATGCTAAGCGCGAGTGTGTAGAGGCTATAGAAGGGGCTAAAAAGCCGGAAACACGTAAGCGGCGAATAGATAAGATGATAATGATGCTATTATCGCTTCAGGAAAAAAAATAAAAAACAAAATGAGTTACAGGGATATACCATCGGGCTCGGTACTGCAATATATAAAAGAGCATTTTGAAGGAAGGCTGGTTACAGATTCACGTTCGCCTGCAGGAAACTGGTTGCAATTTACGCTTGAAAGTATAGAAAAGGGAAGGGCTGTTATATCTCTGAACGTAAGGCCTGAAATGACAAATCCCTACCATAACATACACGGTGGAATGATGTCGCTGGTGATGGATGAGGCAATTGGATGGGCCGTGGTGAGCCTGGATAGTGAAAATTTTTATACCTCGCTTAATTTGAATGTTGACTTTTTATATGCTATTAAGCAAGGAGAACGGTTAAAAGCTATAGCCGAGGTAATACGAGCCGGCAAAAAGATCATACATGTGGAATGTAGGGTATATGATATGCAAGAGCAGTTATTGGGCAAATGTACCAGCAACCTTATAGCTACTACAATGCGGCCTGGCGAAGGCGGCATGAAAGTGGCCAATTAATACAATCAGAGATTAAAAATGAGTTTCAAATAAAATGCTGAACGGAAAGAAAATAGTAGTAGTACTCCCTGCATATAAAGCAGCACTTACCTTACAACGTACTTATGCCGAAATTCCTTTCGATATAGTGGATGATGTTGTTTTGGTAGACGACTACAGCCCTGATAATACTGTAGAGGTAGGACGTGAGCTGGGCATAAAGCATATAGTGCGGCACGAAGCTAATAAAGGGTATGGTGGCAACCAGAAGACCTGCTATAAAGCAGCGCTTGAGATAGGTGCGGATATTGTAGTAATGCTGCACCCCGACTACCAATATACACCTAAACTGATACATGCCATGGCGGCAGTTATTGCCTACGATGTATATCCCGTTTCTTTCGGATCGCGCATATTGGGAAAAGGTGCCCTAAAGGGTGGTATGCCTATGTATAAGTATATTTTTAACCGTTTTCTAACGCTGTTCGAGAATATTATGATAGGCCAAAAGCTGAGTGAGTACCATACAGGGTATCGTGCATTTTCGGCAGAGGTGTTGCGGTCTATTGATTTTACATACAATAGCGATGATTTTGTTTTCGATAATGAAATGATATCGCAAATATTCATGAATGGCTATGAGATAGCAGAGATCACATGCCCCACAAAATATTTCGAAGAAGCATCCAGCATCAACTTTAGTCGTAGCATGAAATACGGCAGAGGAGTACTGCGTGTGTCTTTAGTACATTTCTTACATAAAGCCGGGTTAATGAAAAGTAAGCTATATAACAAGCCCGTACATAGCTAAATGTGTTATGTTTTCTTAAATTTGTATGGACACCTTAAAAAAATATTATGAAAAAACTATTTACTACCATACTACTTGGTGCAGCAGCCTTAACTGCTGAAGCGCAAACAACAGCGCCTGATTTTACTGCTACCGATTGCGGTGGTACTCCGCATACTTTATATAACGAGCTGGATGCTGATAAAGTAGCCATAATGGTTTGGGTAATGCCATGCCCTTCTTGTGTAAATGGTGCTCAAGCTGCATACAATACCTGGAAACAATTTGAAACCAGCCATCCCGGCAAAGTGAAGTTTTACATTATGGATGACCTGGGAGATATTAACTGCAGCGACCTGGAAACCTGGGTGCATGATAATGTTACTACCGATCCTGTTACCATTTTTGATAATGACAATGAAGTAATAGATGAAGATGATTATGGAGGTACCGGAATGCCGCATGTGCTCATTACAGCAGGTAAAGACCATAAAATATACTGGAACAAGAAAAACACTGCAACTAATAACCCTACTGCAATGAAAGATGCTGTACAAACAGCTCTTGATAATGTATTGAGTGTATCTAAACTAAGAGCCAATGCGGCCTTTACAATACAGCCCAATCCTGTTAGCGATGTGTTGAAGATCACATCCAGGATAGCTATTACTAAAATTGTTGTTGCTTCAATGAGCGGGCAGGTGGTAAGGGAAGAAGCGTATAGTAACGGTATATTAAATGCGGAAGTAAATATGAGTAGCTTACCTGCCGGCGTTTATAATGTAAAACTTATAGATGCTAAAGGTACTTCAGCTACTCAAAAAGTAGTAAAACAATAAGACTTAAAAGGTTACTTAAATAAAAGCCCTTAGAATTTCTAAGGGCTTTACTTTTTTAGCTATTGAATAACTGTTTTAATTGTTGATGTATTGCCGTTGTTTGTTAGCTTAGTAAAATATATGCCTTTAGTAAAGGTTGTCATATCTAAAGGGTAAGTATTGATGCCTCTCTGTGTTTTCCAGGTTGCCGCTTTCACTAGTTTGCCTGTTACATCATATATCGTAATAACTATGGTTTCGTTAGCTTTTGCCGTATAGTCAACTACAAACAATCCATTGCCGGGGTTAGGAAATAAAGTATACGGGCTGTTTTGATCAGCAGCTATTTGTTGTACGCTGTTAGTTTGCCATGCTTGTTTAACGGCACCATAAGCATTTACCTTACCGTGTCCCCATGTACTGTTACCTGCGGCAGGTAAAGCCCCTGTATACCTGTCGGTTATTGCTGTTTCAAACAGAATGGTTTTTGTTGATGTGGGTGTGAGTTTAGGATTGGCCTGCAACATCATAGCCACTATGCCTGATACAGCAGGCGAGGACATAGATGTACCACTTAACATTGCATACAAGTATTCTCTGCCATTGGAAGGATTAGTAAATTTTGTAACTGCGTATTCATAGTTTGATCCCGTAGAAAGAAAACTAGGGTCAAACGAACTAACCGCTGAGCCAACAGTTAGGCCGGGCCCCGTTATGTCCGGCTTTATACGGTTATCAATAGTAGGGCCATGGCTGGAAAAAGGTACAATGTCAAACTTGTCTACATATGCTCTGTATGATATAGATCGGCCATTAAGATTTGAAAAACCGGTTTTTGATGCGTATGCACCAACCGTGATGGCGCTCTCGCTTGCTGCTATATCGCTGATAGTGATGTCAGTGTTTCCATTAACTGCCCAGGGCTTTCCATAGCTTTCAAACTGGCCATAATAGCCTACAGTTTCGTATACAAAGCTATTCCAGAAGTGTACAGTGCCACTTGTTCCCTTCACTTCAAGACCTATACTATCAGCCACCTTGCTGGTAAGTTCCATAAATATCCTTGGCTTACCGTTAAACTCTGAACTGCTTGTTACAATATCAGCAAACAAAGTATCATTATCCGATCCTTCTAAATATAGATTATGAAGATTATTGTCAAGGCAAATAAAGTCTGTGCTATCAATAGCAACACCAAGGTGATATAGTTTTACCTGGGCGCAGAAGGTTTTACCAGCCTCGCCCCACATGTCTATCCAGGTACGCTTACCTATAGGGCTTTCGGCTATGTTAAGAAAAGTTCGTACTACTGAATCGGTATTTGTAAAGCTCTTTTTTATGTGGATGTTATTATCGCCATTGTTGCCACCCGAGCATACAAATATTTTCCCTTCGCCCACAAGGGCCGACAATGCCTGGCTGAACAGCGAGCTGCCATCTCTAGGG
>JAEZIL010000204.1 GCA_023436685.1 Bacteroidota bacterium
TACCGGTGCTGCACAGTCAGTACTACCAGTTAAGGTTGACCTGGGAATAAAAGTTGGCGCCAACTTCTCTAAACTTGACGGCAAAACATGGCAAGAGGCATATAAGGGCGGTGTGCTGGGTGGCGTGTTTGTAGGCATACACCGCAAAAAAATAGGTGTGAGCGCAGAGGCATTATTCAGCCAAACTCAATATCAAATAAACAGCCCGCTGCCGGCAAACTTATACAACAATGCAGCCGATACAGGTAGGTCGGTAAATGTGCGTGCCAGTTATTTGAATATACCTGTGTTGTTCAATTACAAACTATTCTCAATGGCCTGGTTGCAAATAGGGCCCCAGTATAGTGGCATTGTTTCGTTGAATGATAAAGATGAATTATTGAAAGACGCTAAAGGCCTGTTCAAAGGTGGAGATATCTCTGGTGTAATTGGATTGCAGATTAAATTGCCAATTAAGCTGAACTTTGGCGCCCGCTATATTCTTGGCTTTACAGATCAGAATAGCGGTAACAATCCTGCAGTGACCGATGCCTGGAAAAACAGGACAATCCAATTGCATGTAGGTTATTCATTTCTGTAGTTAATGTAATTTGATAAATGAGGTAGCCGAAACGGCTACCTCATTTATTTTGCTATAAATACAGGGATATTAACTAAGTGCCGTACTGAGTTTATCGTTTCGCCAAATACCCAATCGCCAATGGTTTTATGTCCGTGGCTGCCCATTATCAGCAAGTCGCAGTGCTTTTCCTTTACTATTCTTGCTATTTCTTTTGAACGGTGGTTGAAACCAATAAACCCCTCTGCCTTGTATCCTTTATTTGCAAAAAAGCGTACATATTCATTTAACTGCTCCTTGTCTGCTATCGTTTCATAATCTTGCGCTTGCTCCTTCATCATGCGTGCCTGCGCACTTTCCACAATATGTATCAAAGTATACGTTGTATTGCTATTTCCAAACTGCAGCGCATATTGTATTGCCCTTGTGTCTTTATCGCTGTAATCAAGTGTAATTGCAATATTAGAAAATGGCGCAGATACTATAGATCCAAGTTTATTGGCTGGCAGATTCTTGTGTACATTAATTTCTGTAGCCTCTCGCTTTCTCAAAATATAGGGGTATATAATGGTTATTAGCAGTAGTATTACAAGACCAAGCTCGCCTATGTAAATCATTCCCTGCAATAAAGAGCTATCTGTAGCCGCAACCCATTCTTGCGCGGTTTCATATACCAGCTTCAAGTTCAAGGTTACTATTATTGCTGCTATTAGCCACCCTGCACTTTTTACATATGGCTTTATAGCAAAATTGCCCATCCTTTTTTTATCACTTACGAAGTGGAGTAATGGTATTACTGCAAATGCCAGTTGCATACTTAATAGCACCTGGCTGAATACAAGCATGCTGTCTACAGTTTCTTCTCCCATAAGCCATATTACCAGCACCGCAGGTACAATTGCCAGCAGCCTTGTAAGCAATCTTCGCATCCATGGGTTAATACGAAGGCGCAAATATCCTTCCATCACTATTTGTCCGGCAAGCGTACCTGTTACTGTAGAGCTTTGCCCTGCGGCTATTAATGCTACTGCAAACAAATGCGATGCCCATGTACTACCTAATAATGGTGCAAGCAATTGGTGCGCATCTTTTAAAGATGCTACCTGTTGGTTGCCAGATGTATAAAATGCAGATGCAGCAAGTATTAATATAGATGCATTTACAAACAAGGCCATGTTAAGTGCAATGGTGCTATCCCATATGTTGAACTTGATTGCTTTTTTTATAGACTCGTCATCACGCTTTATTTTGCGTGTTTGTACCAGTGCTGAATGCAGATAGAGGTTGTGCGGCATTACAGTTGCACCTATAATGCCAATAGCAATGTATAAGGCTGTATTATTAGGTATTGATGGTATCAAACCTTTTGCCATTTCAATGCCCGATGGTTTGGCCAAAAACATTTCCAGCAGGAAACAAGCACCAATAATGGCCACAAGCGCAATAATGAATGCTTCCATTTTACGCATTCCCAGGCGTTGCAAATACAGCAGCAATATTGTATCAAGAAAAGTTATTAGCACACCCCACATAAGAGGTATGCCCAGCAATAAGTTTAACCCAATTGCCATGCCCAGCACCTCGGCAAGGTCGCATGCTGCTATGGCCAGTTCGGCAAGTATATAAAGAACGAAATTCACTCCCTTAGGGTAAACCTCTCTGTTGCATTGTGCAAGGTCGCGGCCACGCACTATGCCTAGTCTTGCGCTTAACGATTGTAGCAATAAAGCCATGAGGTTACTCATCAGCAGTACCCAAAGTAGCTTATAACCAAACTGGCTACCCCCCGCCAGATCTGTAGCCCAGTTTCCGGGATCCATATATCCTACACTTACCAAATAGGCCGGGCCGAAGAATGCGGCTATTTTTCTCAGCTTGCTTTTCGCATCTGACGGATTGATGGATTCATGTACATCACTTAAAGATTTATCTGAAGCTTTCCAGTTCATGATTTATTCAATCTAAAACTAAATTTAGACAAATCTAAAAAATATATTGAAATATTCAAATTACATTACAGACACTACCTTTTGTATCTTGCCGCAGTTATGAGCAAAGAGATAGTAGTAAGTGGTATCCGTTCTACAGGATATCTACATTTAGGTAACTATTTTGGTGCCATGCGCAATTATGTGCGTATGCAAGAGGATTTTAATTGTTACTTTTTTGTGGCCGATTATCATTCACTTACCACTCACCCCGACCCAAAAGATCTGAAAGCGAACGTACACCGTGTAGTAGCTGAGAATATAGCCTCAGGCCTTGATCCGGATAAGGTAGCGTTATACGCCCAAAGCGATATTCCTGAAATTCCGGAGCTATACTTAATGCTGAATATGCTTGCATATAAGGGAGAGCTGGAAAAAGTGCCTACTTTCAAGGATTAGGTACGTATTCAGCCCGAAAACGTGAATGCAGGGTTATTGACATATCCTGTATTAATGACGGCAGATATATTGATACACCGCGCTGTAAAAGTTCCTGTAGGTAAAGACCAGGAACAGCATGTGGAAATGGCACGCAATTTTGCCAAACGTTTTAATAGCCGTTACGGTGAATTGTTTCCCGAACCACAAGCCTTTAACTATAACGATGCTTTAATAAAAGTGCCAAGCCTTGATGGTACAGGCAAAATGAGTAAGAGCGAGCACGGTAACTCAACCTTATACCTGGCCGATGATGATGACCTGATACGGAAAAAAGTTATGAAGGCCAAGACAGATAGCGGGCCCACAGAGCATAATAGTGAAATGCCTGACTACATTCAGAACATTTTCCAGTTGATGCATTTGGTTTCAAAGCCAGATACAGAAGAAACTTTCCGTAGAGCTTACAACGAGTGTAACATACGTTATGGAGATATGAAAAAGCAGTTGGCCGAGGATATGGTTGCGTTTATAAAACCCATCCGCGAGCAAGCTTCAGAACTGCAGAAAGACCCTGAAAGAATTGGCAAAATATTAAAAGAAGGTGCTGCCAAAGCACGCGAAAGTGCTTCCAAGACTATTTCAGAAGCACGTAAACTTATAGGAATAAATTATTATTAATGCATGGCTATTTAAGCACTGCTCATTATCTTGTACATCACTAAGGGTTAACTCATGCCATCTAAACGTGCTCCAAAACACATTGCTATTGCCGGTAACATTGGTGCAGGTAAAACTACACTTACACAATTGCTTTCAAAGCACTATAAATGGCAACCCCACTTCGAAGATGTAGAGCACAACCCTTACCTGGTAGATTTTTATGAAGATATGCCTCGCTGGTCTTTCCCGTTGCAGATATACTTCTTAAATAACAGGTTGAAAAGCTTACTGGAAATACGAGAAGGTAGTGAAAGTGTGATACAGGACCGTACTGTATATGAGGACGCTTACATCTTTGCTCCCAATTTGTACGACATGGGACTGATGACCAAGCGCGATTATGAGAACTATGCCTCTTTCTTTGAATCGCTGAAAAAAATGGTGAAGCCGCCCGACCTGCTCATATATTTAAAGGCTTCAATACCCACTTTGGTCGATCAGATACAAAAGCGCGGACGGGAGTATGAAGAAAATATCCGCCTCGATTATCTTAAACGCCTGAATGATTTCTACAACAAATGGATAGATAAATATAACGACGGGCCATTGTTAATTGTTGATGTAGATACACTTCATTTTGAAGAAAGCGAAGAAGCGCTTGCTGAAATAGTTAGGCGTATAGATGCGCAGATAAACGGGTTGTTCTAGTGTAACATTTTTTGTTGTTATAACGATATACTATCAATACGTATAATTTTAAACTGCAATGAGAAAAAGCTTCGCTTTAACATTGTTATTTCTTTGTGTACATTATGTGCAAGTATTTGCCGGTACATTGAAAGGTAGGGTAACTGATGAGAAAGCTGAGGCTTTACCTTTTGCTACAATATATGTGCAAAGCACAGCCATAGGAACTACCGCAAATGCTGATGGCGATTATCAACTGACATTGCCGGCAGGTACACATAAGGTAGTATGCCAGTTTATGGGTTTCAGGCAGGTGATATTTAATACGACCATTGCGGGCAATGAAACTATTGTGCATAATTTTTCACTGCCTGAGCAAACGCTTGAACTGAAAGATGTTGTTATTCATGCCAATGCAGAAGACCCGGCATATAACATTGTCAGGAAAGTAATAGAACGCCGTGAATATCATCTGAACCAGGTAAAATCATTCCAGGCATCCATTTACCTGAAAGGCGTTTTTCGCAATCGCATAATGCCTACTTCTATTGCAGGTGTTATGAAGAAAAAAGAGGGAGAAAGTGTAAAAAGTGAATTTGGGCTAGATTCTGCGGGAAGAGGGATCTTATACCTGTGTGAGCAGGAAGCAGATTATTATTCTATGGCCCCTGACAAACGCCACACCATTATCCGTTCGGTAAAGCAAAGCGGCAACCCAAGTGGAGTAGGGCTTAGCCGTATGCCTCCCGTTGTTACTTTTTACGAAAACAACGTTAATCCTTTTATTGGTGCGGCACCTCGTGGTTTTATATCACCTATCAGCGATAATGCGCTTAGCTATTATAGGTACAAGTACCTGGGTGAGTTTCAGGAAAACGGATATACTATCGATAAGATACAGGTAATACCAAAGCGTCTGTACGAACCGCTGTTTAGCGGGGTTATTTACATAGCCGAAGGCGATTGGGTAATACATAGCCTGAAAATGACAGCAACAAAGACAGCTAACCTGGAGACATTAGATACACTAAAAATTGAGCAGGTACACTTACCGCTGAAGAAAGATGTTTGGGTAATTAAAAACCAGCTACTGTACCCAACATTGAATATATTGGGTTTTGACGTGTCGGGTTATTTTATGACGGTGTATAACGATCAAAAAGTAAATGAGCCAATACCCGATAGCATTTTCAATACAAAGGTGATCAGCAGATACGAAGCTAATGCCACTCAAAAAGACTCTTCATATTGGAATGGCAATCGTCCTGTGCCGCTTGAAACAGATGAGCAAAAGGACTATGTAGTAAAAGACAGTCTCCGTATCAGGTTCTCAGACCCTAACTATGTAGACTCTATGCGAAAAGAATATAATGCTATAAGCATCGGGAGTATTTTATTATCCGGTATTAGCCTCAATTCAAAAGGCTATAAGGATAATTTCCGTACTAATTCTATTTTAAGTCCGGTAAACCCTATAGTGAGTTTTAATAGTGTAGAAGGCTTAGTTGTTGCGCCTAAGCTATATTGGTTGCACAATATTGATACATACCGGCATATAAACACCGTAGTAGCTGCACGCTATGGGTTTAGCAACCAACGTTTCAATTCAATAGCTAGTGTCAGCTATCGCCAGGAAGACAGAAACCTACGAAACAAATGGTGGGAAATAGGTATACAAGGTGGCCGATATGTATTTCAGTTTAATCCCATCAGTAGTCTTTATCCGTTATATAACACCTTTTCTACACTGGTGTATGGCAAAAACTATATGAAACTATACGAGCGTTGGGATGCAACTTTGTTTTTTAATAAAGATCATGGCAATGGCCTGAAATGGAATGCAAAGCTAAATTATCAGCACCGGGTACCACTATTTAATACAACGGGGTATTCCTGGGTAAACAATGCCGAAGCAAGATTGACCGGCAACACACCAGATGTACAGGCTACATTGCCTTGGGCCGGGCATAATGCCTTTATTATAAAGGCGTCAATATCCTATCAACCTAGGTTTACTTATACACAATACCCGGGCTATAAAGAAGCAAACGGCAGTAGTTGGCCCGTATTTACTGTGGGTTATCAAAAAGGTATGGCCGGGATACTAGACAGTAAAATTGATTTTGATAGATGGCATTTCAACATTGCTGACGATATAAGGCTGAAATTGCTGGGAGAATTGAACTATAGTATAACTGCCTCAGGCTTCCTGAACGATGATGCCGTAGCAATACCCGATTTTGCCCATTTTTCTGATAACCAGGTTGCATTAGCAGCGCCTTATTTGCAAAGTTTTCAGTTAATGCCTTATTATAAATATAGTAATCACGAAGCCATATATGGCGAAGCACATGTGGAATACTCTATGAAAGGGCTGTTGACCAATAAAATTCCGCTGTTGCGGCAAGCACAATGGTATTTTGTAACAGGCAACAATACATTCTATGCCAGCCAAAACAACTATTATACTGAAGTGTTTCTGGGGGTAGATAATTTAGGGTATAAATGGATGCGCTTTTTGCGCCTGGATGTTGTACAATCGTGGAATAGTTATCATCAACCAGCAATCGGTTTGAGGGTAGGTATGAAGCCTGGTGGTTTGGTGCGTATCAGGTTAAATGCCGATGCACCCGGTGAATGGTAACTACTGTTTGTAAATCCTGCTTAATAAGTTGAGCGTGGGGTTGGTCATTAGCGTAGTTACCAGTGCCATAATAACCATCATGGCAAATATTTTAGGCGTCAAAATGCCCAGGTCATAGCCAATGTTCAATATGATCAATTCCATAAGGCCCCGTGTATTCATCAATGCGCCTATGCTCAGGCTTTCGTAAGAAGATTCACCTGAGAGCTTTGCTGCAAGTGAACTTCCGCCAAATTTACCTAAAACAGCAACTGCAGTTATGATGAGGCAAACAAGCCAAAGGGATAATTCATTCAGTAGTCCTATTTCCGTGCGCAATCCGGTAAGCACAAAGAAAATAGGCAGGAATAATACCATCGATACATCTTCTATTTTATTGATGATTATATGCCTGAAGTTCCATTCCAATGGCATTATAACACCCGCCATAAATGCCCCGAACAATGCGTGTATACCAATTCCTTCGCAGCAATAAGCGCTTAGTAGCAATACAACAAAAAGTATAGCTACAGTTGACTGGCGTATGGCTTTACTTTCGGCAGCGTTTTTTGATAGCTTTTTAAGTAATGGCCTCACAGCAAATAGCATAATACATACATAAGCAATTGCTTCAAGAAAGGTATATAGCGATGTTTCTAATCCTTGCGAATTAACTATGGCCACTACCAGCGCCAACAGGCACCAGCCTGTTACATCGTCGATAGCGGCACTGGCCATTGAAATGACACCAAATCGTGTACTGCCTATATTCCGTTCGCGTATAATACGCGCTAATACCGGGAAAGCAGTTATGCTCATGGCTATGCCCATAAACAATGCAAAAGCATAAAACGGTATGTTGGAAGGTGCATATTCGTTGTATAGAAAATAAGCAAGAGATGAGCCTAATGCAAAAGGTATAATAATACTTGCATAGCTGATAACCAGTGCAGCCTTCGCTTTTTGTTTTATAATGTTAAGGTCTAGCTCCATGCCTATTACATACATAAACAATATCAATCCTATTTGGCTTATCATTTGCAAGTTGCCAAACGATGCTGCGGGGAATAGAGTGGCACTAAAGTCGGGCAGTATTGCACCCATTAGCGATGGCCCCAGTGCTATACCCGCTACTATTTCGCCCATTACAGCCGGCTGGCCAATTTTTTTAAAAAGCGCGGCAAACAGTCTTGATGCAATAATGATGACAACAAGTTGCAGGATGAAAATGGCTAAAGGGCTATTCATGTGTTCAGTTTACACCTTGTTGTATTTGCTTCCAAGATAATCACTGTTTAAAAATAGTTGTCAATAATTACCCCATAATTAAATAACAGGTTTTCACCTCCTGTTCGCGATATTTTATTGTATTGAAGGGAAGTAGTAAGAGTAAGCCATTTCTTTACTTTAAAACCAAGAGTAGTATTCGACTTAATGATATAGTCATTGCCGTAGGTAAGAGATGGCTGCCAGAAATTCGTCGTTTCAAAGGTGATGAGCTCTTTTATTAAAAACCTGCATTGTACACGAAGCGAGTTTCGTAAGGTGTTATAGGTTTGGC
>JAEZIL010000218.1 GCA_023436685.1 Bacteroidota bacterium
ATATACAGGTTTACCCGCAGCATTATAAAAATAATAAACACCGGGCTTTTGTGGCAGGTTATCTATTTGCTCTACAGGTACATGTGGTGGTATGTACTGTTCGCGATTCCTACCCTTCAACATTCCTCCTATCAAATTGTTTATGTCTCGTTCTACCAATAACGAGAACAACTGTGCTGTGGCCATAGTATCGCCGCCGGCACGGTGGCGGTTAGCATGGTTTATGTTGAGCTGCCCACACAACTTGCCTAAGCTATAACTATATAAACCGGGTATTACTTTGCGCGATAGCCTTACTGTACATAGTTTTTTTGCCTCATAGCTGTAGCCTGCTTCCTGTAAATGATGCTTAACAAATGAGTAATCAAAATTGACATTGTGGGCAACAAACACTTTATCCTTTAGCAATTCATATATGCGCTCAGCCACCTGCGAAAAAGATGGTGCAACAGCTACCATATCGTTACTGATACCTGTAAGCGACTGTATAAATCTTGGTATAGGGTGATGAGGGTTAACCAGCGTCTCGTAAAAATCAATTATCTGTTTGCCATCATGTATAGCAATAGCAATTTCGGTAATACCATTTCCCGAAGCGAAACTTCCCGTCGTCTCAATATCCACAATGGCATACAACATACACTCTAATATACTGCAAAGGTACGAGGCTTGGAGGAGTTATAGAAAACAAAAAGGCAGCACTGCTGCTGCCTTTAATTCACTATTTTTTAATATTAATTATGCGATTCCTTGAATTTATTCACAGCCTCGGTAAGTTTGGGTAGTATCTCAAGGGCGTCGCCTACTACACCATAATCTGCAGCTTTGAAGAAAGGAGCCTCAGGATCTTTATTAATAACCACGATAGTTTTAGAGCCATTCACACCTGCAAGGTGCTGTATGGCACCAGAAATACCTACTGCTATGTACAGGTTAGGGCGAATAGTACCACCAGTTTGGCCTACGTGCTCGTGGTGAGGGCGCCAATGAGAATCGGCTACCGGGCGAGAACAAGCCAGTGCAGCGCCCAGGCTATTGGCCAGGCTTTCTAACACACCCCAGTTTTCAGGACCTTTCAAACCACGGCCACCAGATACTACCAGTTCGGCTTCTGCTAATGGTACAGCACCGGTTACTTTATTTACTTCTTTTACTTGTATAGCAAAGTCTTTATCGTCGAACGATACATCTAATTTTTCAACTGCAGCGCTTCCTTCACCTTTCTTTACCTGAAAAGTATTAGGCATCAAAGTGATCACTTTTATATCGCTGGTGATGTTTACATTAGCGAACGCTTTACCTGAGAATACGGTTTTCTTTACAGTAAAACCGTTCGACATATCGGGCTGGGCAACAGCTCCTGCTACCATACCGGCTTTCAGCCTTGCAGCAGCGCGTGGAGCAACAGCTTTACCTGTTACATCGTGCGTAGCAACAATAACTTTAGCGCCTTCTTTTTGTGCAGCGGCTACTAATGCTTTTGCATAAGCACGGGCACTCAGATTATCAAGTTTGGCATCTGCAACATGCAATACTTTTTGTGCACCGTATGCACCCAGTTGCTGCATTTCACCATCGCCAGCGCTACCCAGCACAACAGCAGTAACTGAAGTACCCATAGCCTGTGCAATACCCGAAGCATATTGTACTGCTTCAAAAGATTTTTTCTTGAATGTACCTTGCGTATGTTCCGCTAATACTATTACTGACATATAATTAAGTCAAAAATTTAAAAGTAAAAAGATGGGTTATATCACTTTAGCATCCGTATGTAATGCGTTTACCAGTTCATCCATTTGATCAGGCTGGAACATTTTTACACCAGTTTTAGCTGGTGGCAGATCGTAAGAAACAATTGAGCTTAGTGTATCGATAGCAGCAGCAGGTACCACTTTCAAAGGTTTGGTACGTGCAGCCATGATACCGCGCATGTTAGGGATACGTGCTTCAGCAACACCTTTTTGACAAGAAACTACAAGCGGCAGGCTGCTGGTAACGGTTTCTTCACCGCCTTCTATCTCACGCTTTACGGTTGCACTACTACCCTCTATTTGCAAGTTTGTTGCAAAGCCAATATAGTTCATGTCTAACAGCTCAGCCAACATACCGCCTACTACGCCATTGTTATAGTCGATAGATTCTTTACCGCAAAGTACCAGGTCGTAATTTTCATTTTTTGCATATTCAGCTATTTGTGCAGCAATCACATACGGATCATTGCTATCGGCATCAATACGAATAGCTTCATCGCCACCTAGCGCAAGGGCTTTTCTGATAACAGGTTCAGCATCGGCCTTGCCAACGGTTACCAGATGAACAGCAGTAGCAGCGCCACTTTCTTTCAACTCTAAAGCACGCACCAGTGCATACCATTCATCGTAAGGATTAATAATGAAGGTAACACCTTGGGTATTGAAATGGGTATTATTATCGCTGAAAGCGATCTTGGCAGTAGTGTCAGGTACCTGACTGATACAAACTAAAATCTTCATCAGAAGTAAACTTTGTTATATGGATAATAATCTTGGAGAAACACTCCAAAACGGATTGCAAACCTAAAGCAAATTGTTGACTATGCCGAACAATGGGCTTACATATGTGTAAACATGGTTTTGAAAAACAAAAAGAGGGCTAAAGCCCTCTTTTATATATTAAAATATCATTATTTATTTGGTAGCTTTTTCAATGCTGTCGTTCAAATCAACATCAACCAGTATGCGGCCACAATGTTCGCAAACAATGATCTTTTTATGCTGACGTATTTCTGACTGACGCTGAGGAGGTATTACATTGAAGCAACCGCCGCAGGAATCACGATGGATAGGCACAACTGCTAAGCCGTTGCGATAGCTGCTACGGATGCGCTCGTAAGCTGAAAGCAGGTTTTGATCTACTTTTTGCTTTGCCGCTTCCGACTTCTCATTTAGAACTGTTTCTTCTTTCTCAGTTTCTTTAATGATCTTTTCAAGTTCAGCTCTTTTAGCCTGCAGGGCTTCTTCTACTTCTTTTATCTTTTCTTCGGTACGGATACGTTGATTAGCACGTTCTTTAAGCTCGAAGTTGGCATCTTTAATATGCTTCTCGTTTAGTTTTACTTCTAGCTCCTGAAGCTCAACTTCTTTATTAATTGCTTCAAACTCACGGTTGTTCTTCACATTCTCCTGCTGCTTCTCATACTTCTTAATTAAAGCCTGGGCTTCCTTTTTAGCATTGGTTTTTGCTTCGATAAAGCTATTGATGCTGTTATCTTCTGCATCAATATTTGCCAAACGGGTTTTCAGACCTTCGATTTCGTCTTCAAGATCTTTTACTTCCATCGGCAATTCGCCCTTCAGTGTCTTGATCTCGTCTATTTTTGAATCGATCTTTTGCAGAGTAAGAACAGCAACCAGCTTTTCTTCAACCGAAAAATCTTTTACAGTAGCCATATATTAGCAAAAATAATTTACAGGATTTGTTGATACCTTTGATAAAAGGATAGCAAAATTAGGAAATTTTTCCTTAAGTATCTCTTCAAATATTTCTACAGTAAATTGTTCGGTTTCGTAGTGCCCTATATCAGCAATTACAATTTTCCCTTCCGCATCGAAAAACTGGTGGTATTTGAAATCTGCTGTAACAAATACATCGGCCCCTGCAGCGATAGCATTTTTTAAAAGAAAGCTACCCGAACCACCACATATGGCAATTTTTTCAACAGTTTTGTTTCGAAGATGTGTGTGCCGGATGCAATTGGCTTTCATTTGTGTTTTAAGTAGTATAAGGAACGCTTCTTCCCTTACAGGTCTGGGT
>JAEZIL010000250.1 GCA_023436685.1 Bacteroidota bacterium
GCACTTCATGATCTAATTGATTTGCCACAGGTAAAATGCCTTACCATAAATACAGTAAGCGGCAACCAGGCAACAATAAACAGGCTTGCAGAACGACATAATTGTGATGTAGAAAGCATGGAAGGCGCAGCGTTTCACTATGTATGCCTCATGGAGCAGATCCCATTTGCTCAGGTGCGTAGCATATCTAACTATATTGAGCCTAGAGACCGTAGCAAATGGCAGATAGGTAAGGCAATAAGTAGCTTAAATGAATGGCTGATTGGCTTTATTGATAAGTTGTAAAACGAATTTTTAAATTGAGAACTGATAGCTATATTTGCACCCCAAGGGGGAATTAGCTCAGCTGGCTAGAGCGCTTGCATGGCATGCAAGAGGTCATCGGTTCGACTCCGTTATTCTCCACAGCTTTAAATCGCCTTCGGGCGATTTTTGCGTTTATAGCATTGCATTTTGTTAGTGTACATAATTTTGAGTATGCTTGATACATTTGATTTCCACATTCTGGCTAATGGCGACGTTAGTACCGCTTTTTTGGGCAGAGGTTGCATCAACTTTAAGTTAGCTGCCAATTACATTAGGCACTTACCATATAAAAGAAATACGGATAAGGAGAATTTATTAACTGTGTTTAGCGATGGTTGTGGTACATGCAGCACCAAACATGCTTTATTACGAGAGCTTGCTATAGAAAATGGCAGGACAGATATCAAATTAGTACTTGGGGTTTATAAAATGAGCAAGGATAATACTCCCAAAGTAGCCAACACATTACAACGATCGCAATTAGAATATATACCTGAAGCACATAATTACTTAAAACTGAGCAATGAGATATTAGATTGTACCAATTCAAGATCGGCCGCCGCTAATTTTATTGACCATCTTATTTCCGAGATTGAAATAGAGCCACCAGATAACTTCTTTTAAGGAAAGTTATCACAAATCAATATTGCAAGATTGGATCAGCCAAAATCAGGTGCCCTTTTCTTTAGATGAAATATGGGCAATTCGAGAGCAATGTATTGTTGATCTGTCTCACTAGCTGTCCGTACTAAGCCACTGTCTGTTGTTGCATAGCAACAATCAAATGTACTACAGTCCCTTTCTTTCCGGGCTGCGAATCAATTTCAATACTACCACCAAGTAAGTTCAGGCGAGACTGAATATTTGCCCATCCATTACCTTTCGATTTATGTAGATTGTTTACATCAAAACCATCACCGTTGTCTTCGATCATGAGGCTAAGCTCATTACCTTCTCTTCCTAATTGAATAGTTATTTCAGACGCGTTTGCATACTTTATTATATTGTTCAAAAGTTCCTGCACAATGCGGTATATATTTATTTCTACTTGCTCGCTATATCGTACGCTATCTTCATCCGTATAAAAATTGATTTCTGTTTTCCCTGTTTTGTTGAGTGTGAGAATAAGCTCTTCCAAAGTTTGCGATAACCCACATTTAGCAAGCATTGCGGGCATCATTGTATGCGATATATGCCGCAACTCGTTATATGACTTGTCGATAAGTGATAAAGTTGCAGCATGTCTGTCGGCACTCCCGTCGCTATAGTTAAGCATACTTACATTCATTTTTACAGCCGATAGGAGCGGGCCAATACCATCATGCAGTTCTGCCGATATACGTTTGCGTTCATTTTCCTGTGTTTGGATTACTGTGCTTAATCGCTCCTTTTCTATAGCCAGCCATTCATTTGCCAATCGCTTTTGCTGTGCAGTCTTCAAGTACACATAAGAGAATATAGCGGCAACCGTCAGTAAGATAATGATACCTGAAGCTATATATAGCTGCTGCCGGTTTCGGCTATCTTTTAGTTCGTTTTCCTTTTCCAGTAATTTAATAGCCGCTTCTTTTTTTTCCGTTTCATACTTAGTTTGCATCTCTGCTATGGCCATTTGGTTATCTATGCTAAACAGGGAATCTTTAACATTTTGCGAAGCCTGCATCAACCCCAGGGCTTTTTTATAATCTTTCTCCTTTTCCGCAATTATAGACAGTTTCCGTTGTACCTCTTGTATATTTTCCTTGTCGTTATTTTCTCTTGCAATGAGAAGCGATTTATTCAGGTATCGTTCAGCTTTGTTCAAACTATCCTGCAATATATACAGCTCGCCAATGTTCATGTAAGTAGTAGCTATACCGTTCCTGTTATTTGTTTTTAAATGATACTTAAGCGATTTCTGAAAATATTCTGCGGCTTTTACGTATTGTTGGTCTTTTAATGCAACATATCCTATAGAGTTATAAGTATTGCCAAGTTGAAGCTCGTCATTTAGCTCATGTTGCAGCTTTAGTGCTTTATTGTAATATGCGACGGCTTCGTTTTTTTGTCCGTTTTCAAAATATGCATTTGCTATGTTGGCTAGCGAGTATGTTGTTCCACGCTTATCACCTAGCTTCTCTTTAATGCCTAGCGATAGTTTGTGATATTCAATAGCTTTCTTAGGCTGTTTAAACATGCGGTATGCATTTGCTATATTATTATAGCTCATCGCAATACCTTTTTCATCTTTTAATTCTTCTTTTATTTTTAATGACAGCAAATGATATTCAATAGCTTTTTTATAATCTCCCTGAACCATTCTGATGTTGCCCATATTGTTATATGCAGCCGGTAAACCTATTTTGTCATTTAGCTCTTCCCTTATAATTAAGCTTTGGTTGAAATAAGACTCAGCAAGTGTGTATTGCCCTTTGTTATAGTGATAAGTACCAAACATGTTGAGCGCAATAGCAAGTGCAAGTTTATCGTTGTTTTTTTTGCTTGTTTCCTGAAGCAATAAGCCATAATCTTTTATCTTTTCTATATCTGCATTTGCTACTTCTTTTGCAAATGCGCGCACAGCATCTTCTTTTATTTTACCGTTCGTTGTTTCATATACATGAAATAAACTATCGGCCCTGGTTTGGCTTACAGCATCTAGTGCATACAGTAGTATTAGTATTAGCAGCACCGTCTTTCTCATTTCAAGTAATTTGATATGTCAAAATACAAAATAGAATGAGTTTGTCATTCTAAGTACAATGTCATTGCTTTGCATGTATTGTTCTATCACAGTTTTTCTCCATGACCATTTTAGTTTTTACATTGATACTTCTGATGGGGGCCTATGTTGCGGGCTTACTGGGTGCGCTTACTGGCTTAGGCGGGGGAGTTATCATTATTCCGCTACTTACACTTGGGTTTCAAATTGATTTCCACTACGCAATAGGAGCTGCTTTAGTAGGGTCTATTGCTACATCTTCAGGTTCTGCCAGCGCATATGTTAAGGAGGGTATCACTAATATACGGCTGGGCATGTTTCTGGAAGTTGCTACTACGATAGGTGCGGTTGTTGGGGCTTTACTGGCAATGTATATGCCTATTAATGCAATAGCTATTATTTTCGGTTGTGTACTAATATTTTCTGCGTTAATGACAGTTCGTAAAAAAAGCGAGCATGTATTGCAGCAGGGTAGTTCTCTGGCCGGTAAGCTTGAGTTGAATGGCAGCTACCCTACACCCGGCGGGCCTGTTGCCTATCAGTTGAAAAATGTTGCCGGTGGCTTTTCAATAATGACAGTTGCAGGCGTACTATCGGGTTTGCTGGGCATTGGTTCGGGCGCAGTAAAGGTACTGGCGATGGATGGAGCCATGCGGGTACCGTTCAGGGTAAGTACCACAACCAGCAATTTTATGGTAGGTGTTACGGCTGCTGCAAGTGCGGTAGTGTATCTGCAGCGTGGTTATATAGACCCCGGCATTGCATTTCCTGTAGTAGTAGGTGTGTTATTGGGAGCGTTTTCCGGCACTAAGTTACTCATGCGTATAAATGTTAAATGGTTGCGTATCATATTTAGTGTAGCTATTACTTTAATTGCTATGCAAATGATCTTTAACGGGTTCAACAATAGATTTTAGCAATGGGTAAGGGTAAATTTGAAGATAGAGATATGCAGCAGATCATTGGTACTTTATTAAGGTATGGTGTTCTTGTCTCTTTTACAATCACCTTGGTAGGGGGTATAACATATCTTCTTCAGCATGGCGGCGATAAGGTTCCTGATTATAGTAAATTTTTAGGCCTGGATTCCGATTATGCCAGTATTACCTCCATATTCAACGGCTTATTGCGGCTAGATGTACAAGGGATAATACAATTTGCGGTTATGGTTCTTATTGCAACGCCTATACTCAGGGTTGCCATGTCTTTGATTGCGTTTGCCTTAGAAAAGGATAAGCTATATGTTATCATTTCTTCTATTGTGCTAGGTATTATTGTAGCCAGCCTGCTAAGTGGTTTAAAGCTTTAACAAGCTTTGTATGGTATTCTTGCTAACTTTAATGAAAGCATAGCAATATGTGGAAACAGATATTAACCTACCTCTACCTGAGAAAGAGGGATCCGAATGAACCACGCAATATGAACATACGCATGATGCATGGTATGAACCGTATCTCCATCATTATGTTTTTTATTGCTATAGTAGTTATGATCATTCGCCTACTTACGCGCTAAACTTAGTATAGATTGGGCAGCAAGTTGCGAAGCCTTTTTATTGCCAAGTTTATGCCACAACTCAGCATAATCGGTAAACAACTGTTGGCGATAGTTTTCATTAAACAATAACCTGGATAGTTCCTCCTTGAGGTTCTTTTCATTCAGCTCATTTTGTATCAACTCTTTTACTACAGGTTTATCC
>JAEZIL010000311.1 GCA_023436685.1 Bacteroidota bacterium
CCCTTTAGTTGCCAATACTAAGAAAGTGCTTAGCTACTTGCCAGTGTTCCTTCTAAAGCCAAATATTATGCATTTTGAATTTGGCACGCTGGCTAAAGATATTGCGATGCTTAAAGAATTGACTGATGCAAAAATGATAGTTAGCTTTCGTGGGTATGATATGTATTACGCGGGCCTTGAAGATAAAAACTATTATACAGATGTATGGCAACATGCTGACGGTATCCATTTTTTGGGCAATGATTTAAAGCAACACGGTATTGCAAGAGGATATAGGTCAAAACAAATGGAAGTGATAATTCCACCTGCTATTGATATTGATTTTTTTAAACCTGTTAGCCCAAAGCGAAACAACGATGTTTTTAATATAATTAGCGTTGGTCGCCTTACCTGGCGCAAAGGATACGACCAGGCGCTGAAAGCTATGAAGTATCTGAAAGAGCAAGACAAGGTGTTTCACTATACAATTGTTGGTGCAGGCGAACATCTAACAGCTATTCAATTCATGATAAAAGACTTTGAACTGGAAAGCTACGTAACCTTGGCAGGTAACTTAAATAAAGAAGCAGTTCGGAACATGCTGAATACTGCAGACCTGTTTCTGCAAGCATCAGTATCGGAAGGTTTTTGTAATGCTGTTTTGGAAGCCCAATCTATGGCATTGCCGGTTGTGTGTACCGATGCGGGAGGCTTAGTGGAGAATGTTGCAAATGGCGTAACAGGCTACATAGTTCCCAGATGGGATATTAAAGAAATGGCCGATAAAATAGGTTGGTGTATTAATAATAAATTCCTGCTTTCAAAATTAGGTGAGCAAGGAAGGCAGCGTGTTCTTCAGCACTTCAATGTGCAAGATCAAATAAACAAGTTTGTTGCTTTCTACAACAAGGTATATGCAGGGTAATATAGCATTGCTACTTTTTTCTGATGTTGTTGTTGCGCGAAATGAAAATTTTGCTGAGCAATGGCATTTGCAGCATAAGGTTTCAAAATGTATTGATGAACTGAAGCATATACTTAACAGTACCAATTGTGAATGGTTATTGCTTTGGGATGATACAGGTGATTTGCCACCAGCTGGATTATTAGCAGAGCTTACAACAGAAAAAGTGGACGTATGGCATGCGGGTTTAAAAATGGGCATGGCTGGTTTACCTAAAACAATTGACTATGTTAACCCAACCTGGATGTATAATAAGGATGCTGACATAAATGTGATACATTCATCATTCAGGTTGAGCATTAAAGCATCGCTCATACGTACATCGGTTTTGAAGCAGCTAATACACCTTGCCGGCAATTATTCTTGTATAGATGCTATGGGCCTTGCTTTGGGATATGCCATGATAAAGTCTGGCTGCATCATACGCTATCATCCTGGTCTCTTAAATACCATCCGGCAAGCTATTTTATTTACTCTTAAAGATGAATGGATATTTGCAAGACAGTTTTATAGCATCAAGTGGCATCTATGGATATTGATGAACAGTAAAGGCTTAGCGAAAAACCTTGTAGCCTATTTTCAAACTTCCGGAGTTAAATACCAATCAGCAAAGCCGTGTATTCATCAGTCGGATGGAGAGTTGAAAGATGTTGCCTATAAAACAGTATCTGTACTGGCGCCTACGCTAAAACGTTACCCTTACCTGGTAAATGAATTGAAGCAATTAAGTGTACAAACAATATTACCACAGCAGGTGCTTATAACCGACCAGACTGATATTGAAGAACGTGAAAGTTTGCCGATTGAAAATTACCCACAGCTACATATTCAATACTTTCCACAAGAAGAGAAAGGGCAGTGCCTGGCCTGGAATAAATTGCTTTCCGAATCGACAGGGGAATATGTTCTATTCTTAGGTGACGATGCCGACCATATAACTCCTGATTTTATAGAGAAACTATTAGGTACTGCCCAAAACATGAATGCAGACATGGTGGCATCGAATGTAATAGAGATAGGTACGCCAGAGCAGCCCATTATTCCTTATTACTACATGTCAAATACTTTTCCTATTACGCTTATCAGGAAAGATATTTTAGATAAAACAGGTTATATGGATATGTTCTTCAATAGGAATATCCGTGCTGATCAGGACCTGATGATGCGCTGCCATTTACAAGGCTCACTCATGATATTTAATCCCAGCGCAACAGTACATCATCATCGGGCTTCTGTAGGCGGTTTGCGTACCCATAAGGCTCGTGTTGTAACTAATTACATGGCACGTAACTCTGTTTCGAAATTTGTTGTTCCCACTTCCTCCGAGCTATATCTTGTAAAAAAATATTTCAACGAACAACAGTTTAAAAGCTTTGTACGTATAAAATACTTTAACCAGTTGATGGTAAAGGGGTCTATCTTAAGAAAGGTAGCCAAGTTGATTGTGTTTATTACTAAGTATCCATCTATTAATAAGCAGTATCACAATAATCTGCAAAATGCTAATGAAGCACTGGCACAATTAAAAAAAGCAAACACAGTTATGAACCGTTATGAAAGTGTTGCAGGTAATTGATACGCTAAACATTGGTGGTGCTGAAAAAGTAGCTGTAACGCTTACAAATTTACTTTGGCAAAAATCAATAACTACAGATGTATTGTTAATAAGGCAGAAAGGTGCTTTAGCTGATACTGTAGTACCCAATGCACAGATCATTGTATTAGACCGTAAACGGAAATTGTCGCTAAACAAACTGTATGAAACACATACTATATGCAAGAAATACGACTTGGTGCATGTTCACATGCGTCATTGTTACGCTTATATAAGATTAGTTCAGTTATTATTCAATGGGAAATATAAGCTGATCTTGCACGATCATTTTGGCGATATAAATGTTAACAGGTCCGTGCCTATTTCCCTATCTGGCATCTTTAAACCGAAGTATTATATAGGCGTAAGCTTATCGCTTACAAGCTGGGCTAAGAATAAGCTGGGTTTAAACGATAGCGCTGTTTATCTTTTATTGAATAGCACTAATAGTGAGTATGTGGATAGAAGAATTGTTGGCAGAACCAATAATATCTTATTGGTGAGTAATATCAGGCCAACAAAAAATATCGAGTTTGCAGTTAGCCTGATTGAAAATACCGATTATAACCTTACTATTTACGGTAATAAAGGCGAAGGAAAATACTATGATACTATTAAAGAGTTAGCCAATGCTGCCGGAGTAAATATCGTAGAAGGGCAGTCTGACCTGACCGGTGAGTACACAAAATATGATATGGCGTTACATTGTAGTAAGTCGGAAACCGGGCCGCTGGTATTGCTTGAATATATGGCGCATGGTTTGCCCTTCCTTGCTTATAAAACCGGAGCCGTAGCAGAGATGGCGGCCGGGGAGTTGCCACTATATTTTATAGATAATTTCCGGCAAGAAGAATGGCTTAACAGAATAGAGCTTATAATGGCAAAGCAGTCTCATGCTGAATTGAAAGAAGTATTCAACAAGCATTTCTCTCCTCAAATATTCATCAATAATTGCCTGCAGATATACCAAAGAATAAACTCCTTGTAGTTTCTGATACTTCTCTTTATAGGAAAGAGGGTAAAGTATATGCATTTGGCCCAGTAGTACGTGAGCTCCTGGAGCTTGCTATAGTATTTGATGAAATTATATGGTTAGGTTGTAAAGAGCATACGCAATTGTACGCCGATACATTGGTTACTCATCCGAATATCAGGTGTGTACAAATGCCATCGGTAAAACATAAATACTTCAATGCGTTCTTTGCTTTGCTAGCATACCCAGTGTTCCTGTTTAATATTTTCAAATATTCATTATCAGCTACGCATATTCATACACGCGGCCCTTCACATCCTGCATTGCTAAGTGTTTTATATTCTTTTATTGATAGTAAAAGAGCTTACTGGCATAAATATGCCGGTGAATGGAATAGGCCGGATATACCGACCTCATACCGCTTGCAGCGAATGTTGTTAAATAAGTTGCGCACTAAAAAAAACATTAAAATAACTGTAAATGCTTCGATAGCTGAGGGTAATATTATTCCGTTTGAAAACCCTGCTTTATATGAAGATGAACTGAACGAATCTGTTGAAAAAGACTATTCCAGAGAACTATCGCTTTTGTTTGTTGGTAACCTCACCGAAGCAAAAGGAATAAATAATTTGCTAAGTGCCTTTCAATCAAACAACCTTTCCAATAGGTATATTAAATTGATAGTGGCCGGCGATGGCGATTTGATGAGTCAGATTAAGAGTCGGGTACATACTGGCATTGAAGTGGTAGGCTATCAGACCAGGGAGCAGCTTAAGCTCTATTATAAGCAATGTCACTTTCTTCTGCTCCCCAGCCGGTCGGAAGGGTTTCCCAAAGTAATAGCCGAGGCAGCTGCTTATGGTTGTATACCGGTTGTGTCAGATATTTCTATTATCTCCAGCTATGTGCAACATCAGGTAAACGGATTTTTAATGAATGATATTTCTGCTGCAGGAATAGTTCATACACTAAATACAATAGCAGCTTTAGATACACTTAGTGCTATTAGTAGCAGGGCAAGGGGTATTGCCACTCTTTTTACTTACGAGCGTTTTATTCACCGGATCATAAGCGAAGTGTTTGCAACAGATGCAGATAGAAGATAAAAATATATCACAGGCCCGGGGTTTAACATTGCTACAAACCTTGCTTATAATACCAGGAGGGGTATTGCCATTCTTTTTTCCATTGGCTATTACGCTGTATTGGTTTACGATTGTCATAATATGCTTCCTGGCGCTTACCAGAGACAAGCCTCAATGGATATGGTACTGTATAGCTGCCTCGCCCGGTATGGAGGTATGGGCACGCATGAGCAGGGCACCTTATTTGCCCGATGAAACAGGAAAGTATTTTTTGTTGTATGCTATTATGTTGCTGGTTATACATCATGTATTGAGGAGGTCTGAAAAACCTTTATACAGGGTGGGAATGGCAGTTATAATTTTATTTATACCAAGCCTTATAGCCGGTCTTTCCGGCTTTGATTTTCAAGATTGGGTGTTCAATATTTTAGGCCCGTTAGAATTGTGCGCATTGCTTTTACTCGCAGCTCGCGAGCGCTGGCCTATTGAAAACTTTTGTCGTACGCTGCAATGTGCGTTATTGCCTATTGTGGCGATGGTCATTTTTATCACTGTAAAAGCCCCTTCCTTCGAAGACCTTCAGTTTGGCCTGATAGCTAACTCCTCTGCATCTGGTGGCTTCGGGAGCAACCAAATTTCAACAATACTGGGCGCGGGTGTAGTGCTAACTATGCTATTGCTTTTGCTGCACCGTCCACTATTTGCTGTGAAATGGCTCAATTACCTGGTGCTGTTTTACCTGTTGTTCCGCGGGCTGCTTACCTTTTCAAGGGGAGGGGTTATAGTAGCTATAATAGGTATTATCGTGGCTCTATATCCGTATATATTCGAAAGCTTGCGTTCGTTTTTGCGCTATTCGGCACTGTTTGTTTTTCTAATACTGGCTGGTGCGCTTATTTTTATCAAGCTAAACGACATGACGGGCAATATGCTGCTTTTAAGATACGAAGGAGAAACCTATGGTACCTTATCAGGCACGCGTCAAAAATCCGTCAATCTTTTTTTATCGGGCCGGGCAGATATTATACAATCAGATCTCGAAATATTTGCTGATCATCCCATTTGGGGTGCTGGCCCGGGGGGCGCAAGGCATTTAAGAGAAAGCTATGGTTACATGGCCTCAGCCGCACATACTGAATTTTCACGCCTACTTAGTGAACATGGGATAGCTGGTTTATGTATTATAGTGTTACTATCAGTTTTCCCATTTGTATGGATAAGGAGGCAAACTATTAAGCCATGGAAAGGAATTATCGGTGCTTTATTCACCCTGGCCATACTCACCAGTTTTCATGCGGCTATGCGTACCAATGTAACAGTTGTATTCTATGCCCTGGCTGCTATTCCTGTACTTTATTATTTAAATAATGAAGAAGAGAACGAGGATACTTTACCTGGGTAATATGCTTGCGCAAAAGGGCTTTACACCTACTGCCATAGAGCATTTAGGCCCGTTGCTCGAGGCAGAGGGCTATACAATTACCTATGCCAGCGACAAACGAAATAAAGTAGCAAGGCTGATGGATATGGCTACCACAATATTAAAATTGCGTAATGAAATAGATATTGTGCTGATTGATACTTACAGTACTAAGGCCTTTTATTTTGCATGGACTGCTGCTTTTATATGCAGGAAAATTGGCAAACCCTACATCCCTGTTTTACATGGTGGAAATCTGCCTGAACGCTTCGATAATTCACCAATGCTAGTCAATAGGTTATTCGGCAATAGTTTTATGAATGTTGCCGTATCGCCTTACCTGCAAGGCGAGATGCTGAAACGCAACTATCCTGTAAAATTAATTCCCAATAGTATCGATATAACCCACTACCCATTTAAAGAACGAGCAAGTTTGAAGCCTAACCTGCTATGGGTACGATCCTTTCATGAGCTGTATAACCCTGCAATGGCGCTTGAGGTATTGTATCGTTTAAAGGCCAGGTATCCTGCTGCAACAATAACCATGGTGGGGCCCGATAAAGATGGTTCGTTACAAATGTGTAAAGACTTGGCCACGCAACTTAATATTGCAGATAGTGTTGTATTTACAGGCAGGCTTACACAGTCTCAATGGATAGAACTATCTGCTAATTGTGATTTCTTTCTAAATACATCTACTGTTGACAATATGCCTTTCAGCATAGTTGAGGCGTTAGCATTAGGTCTAATAGTGGTTAGTACTGACGTAGGCGGCATACCTTACCTGATAAATACTTCAAATGGAATATTAGTGGGCAATAAGGATATAGATGGAATGGTTACTGCAATCCAAAACACATTGGAAAAAGATAAGGGCTCATATTATAGTACAAATGCCCGTTCATCGGTAGCGCAGTACGATTGGAGCTTCATCAGACATTCATGGATTACACTTTTAGATAGCATTACAAGTTGAGGCCTGATAGGTTAACATATATATTAAAGGCACAAGGTTATCCTATAGTTGAGGCTAAAGCTGATTTAAAGCGCATTCAGGCTTTATCTCCGGTAGCTTTTCGCCAGTGGCAAATAGAGCAAGCATGGAGTATTGCTAAATACCATTATAGGCACAATTCATTCTATAGAGCAAAGGTTGGCAAGGTATTTCCCGATAAATGGGAAGACTTGCCGGTTATAACCAAGAAAGACTTGCAACAGCCCTTAACAAAACTCATCAGTAATAATATTTCGCTTAAAAATTGTTACACTGGGAGTACTTCAGGGTCATCAGGCACGCCATTCTTTTTTGCAAAAGATAAATTTTCTCATGCAATGACCTGGGCCCTAATTGCCGATAGGTATAATTGGTATGGCATAGGGCATAACGATTTACAGGCGCGTTTTTATGGTATGCCCAAAGAGGCATCAGGTAAATTCAAAGAACAACTGAAGGATGTTGCGATGAACCGAAGCCGTTTTAGTGTTTTTGATCTAAGCGATAGCATCCTCTACCAATATACTAACCGGTTTAAAAAGCAACGCTTTAAATATATATATGGTTATACCAATGCCTTGGTATTATTTGCCAGATACCTGCTATCTAAAAATATTGTACTAAATACAGTATGCCCTTCACTTTCGTTATGCATTAGCACATCAGAAGTTGCTACACCCGAAGATCATGCAATATTACAGTCGGCTTTTGGTGTACCACATATACGCGAATATGGTGTGTCTGAAACCTGCCTTACCGGGTTCGACCATCCTAATGGAAACTGGTTGCTAACAGAAGAAACTTTAATGAATGAAACAGGAGGCAATGGTTTATTATTATCTACATCCCTGTTTAACAAAGCAATACCTATGGTACGCTATGAAACGGGCGACTGTGTGAAACTGAAAGAGCAGCTTTGCCTTGGTAAGTACCATATCATTGAGCAGCTTCAAGGCCGTATTAACGATACCATCGTTTTGCCCGGCGGCCGGGTTGCAGCCGGACTTACATTCTACTACATATCGCGTAGTGTTCTGGAGCGTACCAATTGCCTGAAAGAATTCATTATAAGGCAAACAGGCCTTCAAACTTTCGTATTCGATATAGTTTCAGACAGAGACCTGACTGCCGATGAAACAATAGAAATAAAAAATAAAACAGCTTTGTATCTTGGGCCCGGGCTGGAGGTCGTTATAAACCGTGTTCCGGCTATTCAACGTACACAAGCAGGTAAGCTCAAAAATTTTTATTCGGAATTAACGCAAGTTGAAAAAGATAGTCATACTCACCCAATATTTTCCACCTGAAACGGGAGCGCCACAATCCCGGTTATATGAAACAGCTTTGGGTTTGCAATCTCGTGGTTGGGAAGTTTTGATTGTCGCTGCAATGCCCAATTATCCTACAGGGCGTATAAACGATGCTTACCGCGGCAAGCTGGTTGTTAAAGAGTTTATAGATGGCATGCATATATACCGATATGCATTGTACCCCTCGAATTCAAAGAACAGGCTGCCAAGGATAGCCAGTATGCTTTCATTCAGTTTTTCCTCCCTGGCATCCCTATTTAAAATACGCAATTTCCGTCCGCAATACATACTTACCGAATCTCCTCCGCTTACCCTGGGGTTAACAGGGCTGTTGCTGGCTAAAGTAAGTGGAGCAAAACATATCCTGAATGTATCTGACCTGTGGCCATTATCAGCATACAAGCTAGGGGCAGTATCGCATGGGGTTTTATACAAACAGTTAAAAAGCATCGAGCTGTTTTTGTATAAACATTCCTTCGCATGTACGGGTCAATCGCAGCAAATAATAGATCATGTAAGTAAGCACGGTGCTAAGCGAACCCATCTCTTCCGCAATGGTGTAGATACCAGGCGTTTTAAAGATACAGATGCTGCATTTGTACCCCACCGCAATATCAAAATAGTATATACCGGATTGCTGGGAGTTGCGCAAGGGGTTTTAAATATTTGCAAGCATATCAACTTTAAAGAGCTGGGCGTAACCTTTCATATTTACGGCGATGGTGCAGAGAAAGATGATATTGTAGCATATCTGCATGAAAATGCAGATAAAGGCATCTATTATCATAACACAGTGCATCGCGATAATATACCAACGGTATTGGCTCAATACGATGCTATGTTGGTACCATTAATCAAACCGCTCTATGGTGCTATACCCTCTAAAATGTATGAAGCTATGGCTGCAGGTTTACCTGTCATATTCGCGGGCGGGGGTGAAGGTGCTCAATTGGTTAATAAATACAATATTGGCTGGACGGCCAAGCCTGCTAACTACCAAATGATGAAGGAAAAGATAGCCCTTCTATCACAGCTATCCAACATCGGTCTGGAAACCCTCAGGCATAATTGCAGGCAGGCTGCACAAACAGTATTCGATCGCGAAATACAGATTGAACAACTGCATTATTTCCTTTCCACAGCTGCTTCATAGCTCTTTTTTTATTCTCCCGGTTTTTCATTTGCCTACTGGTTTTTCAAAAACTGTTTAGTTATCTTAGCTGTTATAAGCTTAAAGGGCGTCTATAGAGATGATAGAAATAAACCCACAGGTGGCGGTTGAATTCAAAATAGATTTTTCTCCTCCATATATTGATGAAGATGTAATAGCAGAAGTTACAGATGCACTTCGCTCGGGCTGGATAACAACAGGGCCCAAGGTAAAAGAGCTGGAAGCTTTATGCGAACAAATAATAGGTACTGAAAAAGCTGATTGCGTTAATTCATGGACATCGGGCGCTTTACTTACTTTGAAATGGCTGGGCATAAAACCGGGCGATGAAATAGTAATACCTGCATATACCTATGCTGCAACAGCATTGGCCGTTTTAAATGCCGGAGCCAAGCCCGTAATGGTAGATGTACTACCTGATTTCTCTATTGATCCCCAAAAAATAAAAGAGGCAATAACGGAACATACCAAGGCAGTAATAACTGTTGATTTTGCCGGGTGGCCTTGCGATTACGACCGCATTGCTGCTGTGCTGGAATTGCCTGAAGTAAGAAACAAATTCACACCCGCCAATACGGTTCAGGCTACATTTGGCAGGCCTGTTTTAATATCAGATGCTGCTCATGCACTTGGTGCTCAGTATAATGGTAAAGCTGCGGCACTGGCTGCCGATATTACTATATTTTCGCTGCATGCAGTAAAGAATGTTACCACTGCCGAAGGCGGGGTGATCTGTCTGCATCTTCCCAAACCCTTCGATAATACTGCCGTACATAAGTGGATGAAATTAAACTCGCTTAACGGACAAACTAAAGATGCTTACACCAAGCTGCAAAAAAACTCCTGGCGTTACGATATAGTGGAGCAGGGCTTAAAAATAAATATGCCTGATGTATGCGCTGCTATAGGGCTGGCACAACTGCGTAAGTATGACGATAAATTGCTGCCGTCAAGAAAGGTAGCATATCATAAGTATAAAGAACTGCTTTCCGGTAAGCCATGGGCCATTTTACCTATAACGGAAGACAATAAGCGGGTATCTTCATATCATTTGTTCCCACTTCGCATTGAAGGCATCAACGAATTGCAGCGCGATGCTATTATCCTGAAACTTGCTGAAGCAGGTGTGGCCAGCAATGTGCATTTTGTTCCGTTGCCTATGATGACACTTTTCAAAGAGATGGGGTATAAGATGGACGACTATCCTGTATCATTTCAAAACTATGTGCATGAAATATCGCTACCCGTATATCCGCAGCTAACAGGTGAAGAATGTAGGTATGTGATAGAGCAATTAGAAAAAGCATATAATGCGGTAGTATAATGATCCGTTTATTTGATCTGTTTCTTTCATTGCTGTTATTGATAATCTTTATTCCGGTTTTTTTGCTGCTTGCCCTCTGGATCAAGATCGATTCACGCGGGCCGGTCATTTATCGTCAAAAGCGGGTAGGAAGGTATGGTAAAGAATTTTCCATGCTTAAGTTTCGCACCATGTACCATGGCAACAACACTAAGTTATTGCTTACGCTTGGTGAAGATGACAAACGCATTACCCCAATAGGGTATTACCTCAGAAAACTTAAATTGGATGAGCTGCCACAGCTGTTAAATGTATTGCGGGGCGAAATGAGTATTGTTGGCCCGCGGCCAGAAGTTAAAAAATATGTAGACCTCTACACGGCAGAAGAGAAAGATATATTGAACGTCCGGCCAGGTATTACCGACTATGCTTCTATAGCATATGCCAACGAGAGCGAACTGCTTGCCCGGCAAAAAAATCCGGAGCAATTTTACATTGATTCTATAATGCCGGAGAAAATAAAGCTCAATAGAAAATTTATCGAAGCTCCAACAATTGGCAATTATTTCCGTATTATTTTTCTAACACTAAAAAGGATAGTTAAATAGAAAAGGGATGCACGAGGCATCCCTTTTCTATTTACAAAAAGTTGTAATTAAGTAACTATAAAACGGGTAACCAGCTTCTCAACATCAAACTTATTCATAGGCTCGTCAAATGACTCGGCAGCTGCAAATGCATCTACTTCAAAGCCATTGATGCCTAATATCTGTACGCCGTTTTGAGTTGTGTTCAGTTCACCTTCGTAAAACCTGTTGAAACGTAGTTCTGCAGTTTCATCCAGATTTCCATATACCCAAGGCTTTACTTTCGAGAAGCCAAGTGCAGTACGCAGCATACGGATACGTGTAGCATGCCTTGCCTCTACCGATTGCAGGGTCATCAAATGGGTAACAATCTCGTTATTGGCCTGTGCCTCTATAGAGAGCCCTTTATACGTACGCACATTCAGGTCTTCAAAAGACTGCGCCATTTGCAAAAGATCGGGTAGCGATGTATTATATTCTTTGTATGGGCCGTTACCTGTGCCGTTGCCTGCTGTAAAGTCGAATGTTGGAGCAGGTATTACATAGCTGCCGGTGGCATCTATAAAATTTTTCAGGAAGTTAACATGTGCTGCTTCGTCAGCTGCTATTTTAGTGAACATGATCGTAGCTTCAGGCGTGAGTACTGTTGATGGCAATACAAACGTCTGGTAGAAATCATGCTCCATGTACTGCATTTTCAATGCATAGGTAAGCACATCATACAGTATATCATTGGTTTTTCCGTATGCTTTTTTGAATAACGAACCCAAGGCAAACGGTACCGCAGCAACAGCTACTTTAGAGCTAAAGCTCTTAAGTATATGACGGCGTGGGCTAAGCCTTTCATAAACTTCGGGGTCAGTTTCCTGTATAAGAGAAAATATATTCTTAATGTTCATTGATTACGAAGATTTATGATTTGGGTAAATTTTTAACTGATAGCTTGGTTTTAAAGTGCCTGTCAACTGTTGCCAGCACTTCTTCAGGGGTTTTCCATGCATCCATGCCATCGCCATTGGTATAGTCGGCAAAACTGTTTACGGTCATCAGTTCAAGCAACACTGCAGCATGCCTGGCTTCTACCGAAGCAATTTTAGAAGCAGTTGCCATATAGTCGGTAGTATTAAGGTATTGCGCAACACCATTATAAGCAGCTACGCTAAGTTCCTTTAATACGCTGGCTGTGCCAAGTACACTCTCGCGAGACGTAAAAGTCACATTACTGAAATCAAATTCAAGGTCAGGTATCACATTGGCATCGCCTAAGATATTCCTGAAAAATTCGCGGTGGGCAATTTCATGCTCGCTTATATCCTTTAGCAGAGATTTCTCCAGGGCGCTAACCCCGCTGTAGAAAGAACTGCTTACTTGTATATAAAATGCAGCCTGCAATTGCTCCATTGCATACAAGTAGTTAAGTATGCCGGTATCGCCACTGCCCAGGTTTATAGTATTATCAGGTTCAGGATCTTTTTTCTCATCATCTCGGCAAGATGCTATAAACATACCTGCGCCCGCAAGGCCTGCATAGCTTAGAAATTTTCTACGGGATACACCTGCCGCCAGTATGCTTTCGGTGCTTCCTTTCATTTCTTCTTTCATAAGTTACTTTTAGTATAGTTCAGTTGTGTTTTAACCGTTGCCTCAGGGCAACGGGCAAAATGTACACACGCTATTGCAGCCGCAACAGCAGTAAAAACACAAAATGCCTAGTAAATCTAATATATGTTATCTGTTTTTCATAGCGTACAGCCACGAAAAACTAAACAAAATCTGATTTATAAATAAATAATATGAAACCCGGTAGCATTAGTTTTTGCCTACCACAAATACAAAGGGCATATCTGTACGCTCGCGCAATGCAATTTGTACTTTTACCCGCCGGTTAATGATCTTATAGCGCTGCAGGTCTATAACCTCCAGGGCGCTTACATAGGTTTTGGCAATGGCAGTTACTTTTATGTATTTGGCAAGGAACAGGGCATCATCCTTGTCTGTAGCTAAAATATCGCTTCTGTGCTGTATCCAAACCTTATGCTCACCACTCCACATAGCCAAATCGTTTTAAAGTTTAATGATAACGTTTAGGGCTTTTATATACCTGGTTGATATTACTGCCGCATCCGCAGCCTTTTGCCGTACTGCAGCTTTGCAGCCACAAACTAGCCGCACATAAAAGGGCGGCAGCCATCCACATCCGCTTATTAAATAATCGCCTCATAATGCTCTACTTTTGTAAAAATAAGAATAATTGGGTACCAAAACTTCAGCGCATATTCTGGTTTCACCGCTCGATTGGGGCCTGGGCCATACCACACGTTGCGTACCTATTATTAGTCATCTGTTAAATAGCGGCTGCAGGGTAACTTTTGCCGGCAACAACTGGCAGCGTGCCTACATTGCCCATACTTTTCCCGCTATACCAATGCTGCACCTAAACGGGTATGATGTACGTTACAGCAAAACAGGCAAGGCTTTCATGTTCGCATTACTCAGGCAATTGCCTGGCATTGTTAATAGTATCCGCCACGAGCACCAGTGGCTAAAAGAAATGCATGCCTTGCATCATTTCGATGGAGTTATTTCCGACAATCGGTATGGCTTGTATCACCAACAGGTACCTTCTGTCATCATGACGCACCAGCTGATGGTGCAAAGTGGTATGGGAAATAAAGTTGACAACCTGCTAATGCGTATTCACTATAAAAGGCTGGCCCTTTTTAGCAATTGCTGGGTGGTAGATGTAGCAAATGAACCAAACCTTAGTGGCAAATTGGGGCATCCGGGTAAGCTGCCACAAGATACCCGGTATATTGGCCTGCTGTCACAACTGCAACCTGTTGCTACAGACGGAGAACATTTGCTGATATTACTCTCGGGCCCCGAACCACAACGCACTATACTATCAAACCTGCTTTGGCAGCAAGCCATTGCCATACAGCGCAAAATTGTATTTGTAGAAGGCAACAGCGATGTCCCCTCCAGGCAAAATATTCCATCGCACATCAGTTATTACCGACGCCTTGCAAAAGAGCAGCTGCAGCCATTATTTCAAAACGCAAACCTGGTACTATGCCGTAGTGGCTACTCAAGCCTGATGGACCTGGTGGCAATGAATAAAAAAGCTATACTTATTCCTACCCCCGGCCAAACCGAACAAGAATACCTGGGAAGGTATTTGCACAATGAAGGAATTTATTACAGTACACCCCAACACAATTTTAATTTGCTATCGGCACTAAAACATTCAGAGCAATTCCCCTTCCGGCAACTTAATATGGGCCATAGCCTGCAGCTGTATAAAAGCGTTGTGGAAGAATGGCTGGCAGATATTGGTTAGTTGATATTGATTATCTTTGCAGTATTCTTCAATTAAATCAACTTAAGAGTAAGCCGATGTAGACAATAATTTCTTTAAAAAAAGTAATCCTATTCCTCACTTTTTAATGAAAGAATTATGCTTATTCTTCAAAACGTATCATATTCTCATCCTGATAAGGATGTACTCTTTACACACATTGATATAGCTGTAAACAAGCACGATAAAATTGCGCTTACAGGCAATAATGGTACAGGTAAATCTACCTTGCTAAAGCTAATGGCAGGTATTATGCTTCCTGCTTCAGGCATTGTGAAAGCAGATAGCCGGCCATATTATGTGCCGCAGCTAACAGGCCAATACAACAGCTATACTATTGCACAGGCACTAGGTATTGCTGACAAACTGAATGCACTGCAACAAATATTAAATGGCGATGTTACCGAAGCGAATATGGCCATACTTAACGATGACTGGACCATTGAGGAGCGTAGTGAAGAGGCTATGGCGCACTGGCAATTGACCGGCTATAGGCTGCACCAGAAAATGGATGCACTTAGCGGTGGTGAAAAAACCAAAGTATTGCTGGCAGGTATTGCAATTCATAAGCCCGATATTGTACTGCTGGATGAGCCCAGTAATCATTTAGATACAGCTGCGCGACAATTGTTGTATGAATACATTGCAACCACTGGCCATACATTGGTTGTGGTCAGTCACGACCGTAGTTTATTAAACCTGCTACCTCTTACCTGGGAGTTAAGTGCGAAGGGTATTAGTATATACGGTGGCAATTATGATTTTTATACCGAACAAAAGAAAATACAGGTTAATGCATTTAACAGCGAATTGAAAGCTAAAGAAAAAGAACTGCGTAAAGCACGCGAAACAGAACGAGAGGCTATAGAGCGTAAGCAAAAGCTGGATGCAAGGGCCCGGAAGATGCAGGACAAGGCAGGTGTGCCTACAATAGCATTGAATACTTTACGGAACAATGCTGAGAAAAGCACAAGCCGCATAAAAGAAACCCATAGCGAAAAAACCGGTATTATATCGGGCGAAGTTGCAAGGATGCGTAAAGAGCTGCCTGGCACTGATAAGATGAAAATAGGATTTGATGATACTGAACTTCACACGGGTAAAATTCTGGCAACATTGAGGGGTGTAAATTTCGCTTACAATGGCAATTGGCTTTGGCCATCAGCATTAGACTTTACAATAATCAGCGGTAAACGAATTTCTATAAAAGGAGATAATGGTTCCGGGAAAACCACCTTAATAAAAATTTTGCTGGGTGTGTTAACGCCACAAAAAGGAACGGTTACCCGTTGTGCAGAACATGTTCTTTATATTGACCAGGACTATTCATTGATAAATAATGAGCGCACAGTTTACGAACAAGTGCTGCAGTATAACTCGGGAAATATGCAGGAGCATGAATTGAAAAGTAAGCTAACACATTTCCTTTTTACTAAATCATATTGGGGCAAACTATGCAACACCTTAAGTGGTGGTGAAAGAATGCGCCTGATGTTGTGTTGCCTGACCGTAACCGGCAATGTGCCCGATTTGATAATATTGGATGAGCCTACTAATAACCTGGATATTCAAAACGTTGATATTTTAACAAACGCTATCAATGAATATAAAGGGGCTGTGATCGCTGTTTCTCACGATGCTTATTTTCTTCAGCAAATAGATGTGGCAGAATATATAGAGCTCAAATAGAAAAACAAAAAAGCCGCATAAACATGCGGCTTCACATTTTACCCATTTACGTATTAGTAACTGTAACCTATACCTTTCTTTATCGATTGTACCTGTCCAAAGCCACCTCCTTCATCACTTTTCCTGTCTATATCTTTATCCAGGGTGATGTACACAAATTCACACCCTTGGGCAGCGGCATCCATTTTTAGCTTTTTTAACGCAGTCTTATCGCTTCCTTCGCCTGTGCGGTAGTTAATAAAAGCCGTTTTACCTTTTACTTCATTTCTTCGTTGCAAGCCGGCTATTTCATCGGTATTTTGAATGATAAGTACGTTTTCCCAATCTTCTACCGACCTTACTTTTACCTTTGGTGTTACCTGCTGTATACGACCACTTTTACCAAACACTACTTTTTCTACTGCATACTTTCCAAGCGATTGTTGCATGTCTTCATTATCGTAACTAAATACTACCGTCTGCTCTGCTATTCTATACACCTTGCCTGTAACTATATTGCCATTGTGCAGATAAATAGAATCACTTTGCGCATTGGCCGTAAATACTGCCAATAGGCCTGCCACCAGCAGTAGTGTTAGTTTAATACCCAGATACTTAAGTCTTTCTTTCATATTTTTCTGTTTTTCGTGTATACTATCTAAACGCAAGGCATTATGTTTTCCCCTACGCGGGGTAAAAAATTTTTCACAGCCTCTAGCATTTGTACCTTCGCGCCGTGAATTCGAAAACAAAAGCGCATCTGGCGTTGATAGGTGCCAATCTTTTTTACGGAGCAGGTTTTACTGTGGCAAAAACCGTAATGCCCCGGTTGATAGAACCACTTGGTTTTATTACTATACGGGTAGGTATTACTATGCTATTGTTTTGGCTTAGTTACCTGGGTGGGAAAAAGTACCAGGCAAAGATTGAGCGTAAAGATTGGCTATTGCTTGTTTTAGGAGGACTTTTTGGCGTGGCGCTCAACCAAATGCTGTTTTTTATGGGCCTCAACCTTACATTTCCTATTCACGCTTCGCTTATTATGATGAGTACCCCTTTGCTTATTACACTTATATCTATTGTAATACTGAAGCAAAAGCTGGGGTTGGATAAATACTTTGGCCTTTTGCTGGGTATAGGCGGCGCTATATTGTTAATGAGCGCCGGTAAAGAATTGACGATGACAGGTAGCTCAGCCCTGGGCGATATGCTGGTGTTGCTTAATGCGGCATCTTATGCCATTTACCTTGTTATGATTAAGCCGCTGATGTTGCGCTACAGGCCTATAGTAGTTATACGATGGGTGTTTTTTTTCGGGTTCCTCTTTGTGCTGCCATTCGGCGGCGGGCAATTCGCAGTCATTAATTGGTCAGCATTTACCGGCCTCGATATATTGGCTGTGGCTTTTATTGTTATATGCACTACGTTCTTTACCTATTTATGGAATATGTATGCCTTGCAACATATTACGCCCGCTACAGCAGGTGCCTATATATATCTGCAGCCTATTTTTGCAGCTATCATTTCCATAATTTTTATTGATGAATCGTTGACACTCATTAAAACGCTGGCTACATTAATGATATTCTTTGGTGTTTACCTGGTCAATTTCGGCCTTAAAAAGAAAGAAGCTACAATAAATTAATTTATTGTATATTTGCTATGTTGAAAAGTGTAGTGACGTGATTAGAATTGCTAAGTTTCGCAAAAAATGACAAACGACATTTCAACCCTGAAATACACTGCTGACAAGCACTTTAGTCGCTAATTGTCGCACGAAATTTTTTTATTTTCTTTGAAACTTAGCAAAACTTAACAACAGATACAGAAGTTTATAATGCGTCGTTTAGAACGGATAGCCAATACCCAGGTTGAAGACCAGGTTCTGTTTCCTCCATTGCGGGTCGCTAAAGTTGATCTGGTCAAACACCCAGGCGTCGTTCCGTATAATGGTGCCATCTGCTGCCTTCTGTTCCAGTAGCCATGGTTTGCGTACGGGCATACCCAGGTCAAGGCGCAGTACCAGTATGTTGAAGTCGAACCGAAGGCCTACACCTACGTTCACCGCCAGCTGCTTCAGGAACTCACTGGCCTTGAACGCGCCACCGGGAAAGAGGGCAGTACTATCACTATCGCCCGGCCAGTTGCGGTAGGTCCAGATGTTGCCCGCGTCAACAAACACTGCCCCATGAAGGAACTGGTACAGTTGTGCACGCAACTCGGTGTTCAGTTCCAGCTTCATATCGCCTGAGGTTTCAATGAAGCGCGATTTGATCGTATTGTCATTAGGGTCCTGGTGGAATAGGCCCGGCCCCACCAACCTTGAAGGGAAGCCACGAAGGCTGCTGTTACCCCCGCTGTAGAACTGCTTAACATTGGGTAGTGTACCGGAGTTGCCATAGGGAATACCCAGCCCTATCAACAAGCGGTTTGCCCATATTGAGTGGGGGTTAGCACCATAGTTGCGGTAGTAACGGAAGTCGGTTTGGATCTTGGCATACTGTGCATATGCTGCACCAAAGATCTTCCGTGGGTCGCCGTTACGGGTATCATCAAGGTTACTGCCTTGTATAAGGCCCAGTATATTGCCCGATAGGTCTACCAGGCCATCAAAGTAGAAGTCGCTGCGGTTGGGTGCACCTGCGCCACGTGTGTTATAGGTAAACTGGTAAGTAGGGCCTATGATCAGGCCATTGAATATAAGATTGCTGTAGTTGTAAGGCAATACAGTATCCTTATTAAGTGTATCGGTATTTACATAGGTTATGTTGATGGGGAAAAACTGATGTTCTTTACGCACATCCTCCTTCCATTGAAAGCCATACCCTGCTTTGAATGAGTGTAAGAGATACAGGTCTTTCCGTAGCAGCACATTATAGCCTGCATTGATAGTAGTACGAGGCACAAACAAGCTGGAAGACCTTATATTGACAAACGGCACTACAAAGCGCGGGAAAGTAAGGCTTGGTTCAATGCCAAACTGGTAAGTGTTGGGGCGCTTTATACCTCCGCCAAACTGGGTTTCGAATCCGGCTGTACCTTTTATGGCAAACAGCTCTGCACCACGGAAGGTGTTACGGTTGCGCCAGCTGAGGCCCAGTTGAGAACCTACTCTGCTATCGTTCTTAGTGTAGCCGCCCAACTCGGCACGGAGTGATTTCTTAGGGAAAGGTGTAAGGTTGTAATATACGTCCAGCAGGTTATCACCAACGGGGTTAAACTCATTCTTCACAAACTTGAAAGTACCCATGTTGATGAGCCTGTTAAGCGCTATGTTCTGGTCAGTTCTGTTATAGGGGTCGCCGGGATAGAACTGCATGGCCTGAGTAAAGATGACGGGTTTATACATTTTTGTATTACCTACTATAAAGTATCGTTCGTAGAACAAGGTATCGTTCGTGTTCCTGCGCCTGCGGGCTATACGGCCAACTGTATCGGTTTCACGTACCCGACGATTGCCAAACCTGCCCATGCCCAGGCGGTAGTTTGGGTTTATGAATACATTGTTGATATAGTAAATGTTGCCTGCTTCTTCTGGTATGTCATCTTTGACGGCTACGTACATATCAACTTTATGTTCGCCTACGCTGCTGTCAACACGCACTATGATATGATCTGGAGTGAAGTAGTAGTAGCCACGTTCTTTCAGAAGCTTATCAATACGGTCGCGTTCGCCTTTTATAAGGTCAAGATTGTAAGGTGCGTCTACCTTTAATAAGGTCTTCTCTTGCAGGTCTATAAGGTCTTTCGATACCTGGCGGCCATCATCTACGAAGCTTACGACACGTATCTTGTATTGCGGGCCGGTAAGTACATCAAAACGAGATCTGGATTTGCGTTTTGTTTCATTTGTTTTTAACTCGCCAGTGACAGAAGGGTAAAAGAAGCCTCTATTCTCTAATATGTTAACCAGCAGTTGTCTGTTCTTTTCCATATTGAACTGGCTGGTTAGCACAGGAGGCTCGCCAAACTTCAGTAGCAACTTGCGCAGGCCTTTAGGCTTACGGGTGCTATCATAGCCCTTAGCCATATTGTATACAGTAAGCTTCAGCCTTATGCCTAAAACTTGCTTATTAGGCCTCGGTAGCACTGCCTTCGTCAGGTCTCCTTCTAAAACTTTCCGTTCGCGCTTTTCGGCTTCTTTATCTTTGATATCAACATTGCTACCCAGGTACAGGGTTTCGCCTTTGGGTAAATGCTTGGTATTACTGCATGAAGATGCCATCAGCATAAGAGCTGAAAGCAGTATAAGTATGGGTGTGCCTTTTCGGATCATGAAATGTGTCTAGTTAGCTGCTCCTTTAGTTGTGCGGTCGTCCGCCTCTGCCTTCTGTATTTCACGGTTGCGTTGCCTGTTCTCACGGTTCTGTTTTCTGTTCCTGAAAACATTTCGGAACCTGTTATAGTCGAGCGTTACAATGAAATTAGTGCCGGTTTCCACCACATAACCTTGCAATATATCTTCCATTTCATTGCGACGGTATATACGCACCATATATCTGCCATCTTGAGACAGTGCATAGTCGGCAGCAAGGTTACCGGGTATAAGGCTTGTAGTCTGGTTGTTATTTTGGTTTTGGCCCTCCAGTTCAAAATTGTTACCAACGGTTAGTGTAAGTCTATCATTTAGCAAGCGTTTTGACGCAGCCACGTTAAGATCGGTACGGTTGCGTTTAGTACCTGTTGTATAGTCTTCAGTGCTTTGCAAATCGAATGTAAGTTCAAGTCCTTGTACCAACTGGTCGGCAAATTTGTTCAATTGCTCTCCAATGAAACGGCTGGCACTTTGACGCACCATATACTCTGCGCCACCTCCACCTGCGCCCGATTCGAACGGATTGTCGGATACAAACCGGCCAAGTATCAGTACCGCAAAAACCTGTTTATTCAGTTCGGATGCGTTGGTACGTATTTGTGATAGCTTAGCCTGCACCAACGACGAGACATCAGATGACACATTCAATGGCTTGTCATCAGGCAATACTACATCGAAGCCAATTTCAGGTTTCATTAGTGAGCCCTTCATGTTGAGCTTAACCTGGAATGGCAGGCGTTGCTTGTAGTATACCAGTTGTGCGGGGTCGGTTATTTGCTTCGTTACAAGATCATACGGTGCAATATTAGCATCGTAAATGGCAGTAATGTTTACATCGGCGTTCAGCGGATCTCCGGTAAATGTAATAGTGCTACCACGTTGTATTCTGAACCTGCGTTTGATCAGGTTATAGTTCAATTCGTAAGCACCGTCGATAAGTTCATAGGCGCCTGTAAGCCCTACTGTACCATCGGGACGTACAGTGG
>JAEZIL010000007.1 GCA_023436685.1 Bacteroidota bacterium
TACAATAACTATATAAGCCTCGCCATGGTTATCATTATAAGCATAGCCATAGTAAAACATATCATGATCGCGGTAGCGCGACTTGCCGGTTTGTACAGCCTCCAGAAAGAATGACCTGGGAACATCTACACCCATAGCCCGGATATCCTCATCCAGATTGCTTAGCTTAACAAAATATTCCTTTTCGTGTGGCAGGGTTTCCAGGTGCAGATCACGTATCTCCTCATAAGTTTTCTTATCGATACTGCCTTTATCCAGCGTAGTTTTAGCTATAACTATAGTACGTATCTCCAGCCGCTTATAAAAATCCTCAAAGGTATTCTGGTTGGCAAAGTAGTATTGTGTTGTACTTACCACCAGTACTATGCTTATTACCAGTAATGCAAATAAAAAAGCTATGCGATGCTGTATTTTCATGATTCTTCTTTAATGATATATCCCATTCCTATTACTGTATGAATAAGCTTACTATCAAAATCCTTATCAACCTTCTTTCTAAGATAATTCACATAAACATCTACCACCTTGGTATTCATATTAAAATTAATGCCCCAAACGTTTTCAAGGATATCCATGCGCGACACAAGCCGCTTTTTATTTTCCAAGAGGTACTTTAATAAACGGTACTCAGTAGCAGTGAGATCTATTTTGGCACCACCCCGTTCTGCGGTTTTATCTTTTAGGTTTAATGTAAGATCTGCTATTTGCAGTTTTTCGCTTGTATCCGCTTCACCATTGGTATTGCCTGTTCCTGAATTCGTACGGCGTATCATGCTGCGTACCCGGGCCAATAATTCGGCCAGCTTAAATGGCTTTACAAGGTAATCATCGGCTCCACTGTCCAATCCCGCTACAATGTTTTGTGTTGTACCTAAGGCAGTAAGCATAAGTATGGGAGTAGAAAGGCCTTTATCGCGCAGCTTTTTACATAGCTCCAACCCATTGATGCCGGGCAGCATAATGTCAAGTATAATGAGATCGAATGAACTTTGGGTAGCCATAGAAAGGCCAATTGTACCGTCGGGTGCCAAACTTACTTCATAGCCCTCTTCCGACAAGCTGCGAAGTAAAAGCGACGCTACTTGTGCTTCGTCTTCAACCAATAGGATATTCTTCATTGGCACTAAAATTAAGAAATGGCCAATAATATATGTGCTAAGGAAAAAGTAGATTGCAACCCGAATAAAAATGATACACATGGATATAGCGGCCAAACATTGTATAATAAACATCGATTCACTGACCCGATCTCTATCAGGGCTTATGTCGAGCGGAGGAAAGCTACAGGAAGTACAGAATGTACCAGAAGAGATATGGGGCATGATAAACCAGATGCTGAATGCCAAGATTGGTAGCCTGATACTGGAATATAAACTACTACGCAGCCTGAGTGAAGAAGATGCTGAATTAAGAATTTTCATAGATGCACTTAACCCTTTTTGGGAAGAACTGGACAGTTACGAACCACGCATATTAGCCATGAAGTATTTTATGACCGAAAGCCATAACAGAGATGCAGATTTTGTTTTTGCTCCCTGGTGGCATGAATTCAAAGGGAAGGGCGATCCTCTTACTGCACACGATATACAGCATTTGGCACTGTTGGCTGTGATAAGCAATAATATACTTTGCTCTAAATATATTGAGGTGATAGACGACTTTACCCGTGAGCAACAAATGGCTAATGCTGAATTTGTATTAGATATGCAGCAACGCTCGCTAGACCCTACCTTAGCTGAAGGCCTCAAATCCAAAAGAGAAGCTATCTACCAGCAAATACAGCAACAGCTGCCCGACTTTGAAATGTATAAGCTATATACAACGCCCTAACCTATACTCTCTTAAAGCTGCAGCCTGCAAAATGCAGGCTTTTTTGTGCCCAATGCTAACATACTTTAACATTTAAATATTAAACGCAGCACCGCTAAGCCTATCTAATAAAGGTAAATATTATTTGAAAACAAAACCGAACGTTATGAAACAGATAATTGCAATATTAGGAATAGGCGTATTTGCTGTATCGTGTAACACGAGTGATATAAGAGAGAAGAATGCTGCATTGCAAGCGCAGCAAAACACTATTGACTCGATGAAAATAGAAATTGCAAAACAGCAAGTGATAGACTCTATGAATGAGGTTGTTAGGTTTAATACTTTAATGAGTATGCAGCCACAGGAAGAGATAGTAACAATTGCGCCAAAACCCAAAAAGAAGAAAGTATATCAATATGCTTCCAATAGCGAGCGTGTAGTTGCACAGCCTGTAAATACCGTAAACGATAATACGCAAAATACGCAGCCTGTATCGCAAACACCTCCAATAGTATACCAGGAGCCTGTACCTGAACCACAAAAGAAAGGTTGGAGCTCTAAAGCCAAAGGAGCTGTAATAGGCGGTGTAGCAGGTGCCGCAGCAGGTGCGGTTATCCATAAAAGACAAAGAGCAGTAGGCGCAGTAGTAGGTAGTGTATTGGGTGCGGGTGCCGGGCTAGGCATAGGCGCCGTAATAGACAAGAAAAATGGCCGATAGAAGATGGCTAATATTGGGATTGTTTAAATTGGGCTCTAATTAGGGCCCAATTTTATTACCTAAAACCATGAATAATTCCCTATTAAACAGCCGGTTTTATCAATTATTAATTCATATACATAAAATATGGATGGTATATTTGCAAAAAGTGTCCAATTAGAATGGGGGGTATTGCTGCGGAATCTCAATTCAAATATCTATTCGAAAAAGAATACAAGAAGCTATGCCAATATGCATATACCTACATGCAAGATGAGCACCAGGCCGAAGATGTTGTACAAGATACCTTTATAAAAATATGGGAAACTAAACGAGACCTGATAGCATCGCCCGAGGTAAAATTTTACCTTATAACTGCTGTACGTAACAATTGTATTACTGCAATAAGAAGGCAAAAAACGCTGCAAACGCAGTATACC
>JAEZIL010000040.1 GCA_023436685.1 Bacteroidota bacterium
CCTAAGGATGCCAAAGAGCAAGCAGCAAAAAGAGAGGACAGCATATCTAAAGCCCTCAACTATGATCCTAAAAAAGTAAAACCATACGTATTACAGCTGCATAGCGCTTATTTTACTGCCAAGATCAACAACGACTATTATATCAACAGATACCAACCATATCTGAATTACCAGGGGCAATTTAAGTTCCCTGAGGTAGGTGGGATGGTACAAGGTGGGTTTACCGACCTGTTCGAGAACCATCATTTCAACATAGCGTTCCGTTTGCCAGCCGGAACCGAGGGAAGTGACTTCTTCGTGAAATATACTAACACAGCTAAGAAACTGGATTGGGGGCTGACCTATTTCAGGAAAGTAGAAAGCCTGAACCCTGACCCAAAACGGAACTGGACAAATGAAAACGGTGATTATTATCCTAATGCTGCGAAAGTAAAAACGCACTATTACGAACTATCGGCCAACTATCCGCTTAGTTATTACCTCTCAATGGGTATAACTACAGCAGCCAGGCAAGACCGTACTATTTTCCTCGCGACAGAGAAATATAGCCTGAAATTTGAGGACATTAAAAGCTTATGGTGGATCAGTACACCATCAATTACCTATAACAAGCTCAAACCAACTGTGCCGTTCCTATATAGTGGTATTAAGGCGAAAGCAATGATAGATGTATTTAAGGCATTTAGCCAGAAAGAAGAAGCTGTATTAGGTTCTGGATTACAGTTGACATACTTCCAGCCACTGTATAAATACATCACACTTGAAACAAAACTAAAAGCTGGATATAGTGCAGGGCAGGGGAGGATACTTTATAATTTGGGAGGTACAAATAATAACGTAGCACCTAAGGTTGATAGCAATGTACATTTCAATCAGGCAGCACCATATGCATTTCAGACTCTCGTTACACCTTTTAGAGGGCACTTGCAAAATACTCTATATGGCGACCAATATGCGTTATTGAATGCAGATTTATACTTTCCATTGTTCCAGATATTGATCCCTATTGAAACACCATTTGAAGCAATCAATCTATTGCAGTTAGGAGTATTTTCAGATATAGCCACAGCAAAAGAAAGCTGGAATAAAGCAGCAATTAACCAAGGTGTGCTTTGGTCATACGGGCTGAGCGCAAGAACAAGCCTTGCAGGCTATCCCTTAAGGCTGGAGGTGGCATGGCCGGGAGAATTCGGCAAGAAACCTATTTGGTATTTTTCACTAAGTTTGAAATAGACTTAATACTAAAGCAGAGGTTAATGAATATGACAGCTGCTTTTGTAATTTGAAATTATCCAATGAATAAACTGGCAATCAAAAATTGGTATAACGATGCAGCTAAATCATCTGAAGGATCATACATTGATTTGCATATAGATGAAGTATTCAAAATTAATAAGCATAGATCTGATTGGATAGCCAAAGGGTACCAACTATTGTTATATGTTCATCAAGATCTCAATAAAGGGGGTAATTTGAAAGTCTTTCTAAGCTTGGATCTTGTTAATAATGGATTGCCTATAGTACCTCGCATCAAACATCTGAATCAATTTAGGAACCTGTTAACGGATACACCGCCATCTATTTTTTTAATGAAAATAGATAGTACTAAACATGTTCAATTTGTGAAGCGTGTACATAAAATTCATTTGTTGCAACAGCCCTTAATAGATGTCTGGTTATTGACAACAAAAGCCGAATATAGTGGTTATGAAAGAAGCATTTATGTCGCTCTCTGATTTACTTCGTATTGATTGTGTTGGAGAGCAAGTTATTCTAAATTGCCAGCATTTCTAAAATGATGAAAACTTATAATGTAGTATTGGCAACTATTGTTGCGTTCTTTCTTGTGCAGTTAAATGCGCAAGGACAGACATATAAATTGACTGATGATCGAATTAATGTAATACTTAACTTTTGCGAGGACAGTATGTTTAATATTATCAGGTCGCATAAGGCTGTAGATGAGTACAAAGTGAATAATATATCTATTGGATTCTACATACTGAAAAGTGACACCCTCATTTTCAACGACGGCCTTAATCATTTTAAAAATGTGCTAGTAAAGAAGGGAGAAACATATAGATATTTGGAAGGATTTGATTTTTTGGTAAACAAAGAGTTTTCTCATATCTCGAATTATTCCTCCTGCATTTGCGATAAAGATTTTTATTTAAACCTTGTTGAAAAAGATAACCATAAGTACAAAGAGCGTTCCAATGCTGCGGCGGTGAATAGAAAATATAAGAATGAACGGTTAGTAGGGGTATTTTATTCAGATGCCCCATCTACCGAAGATATATTTGAGTTTCTTGCCGATGGTACGTTCAACTTTAAATTCGGTAAGCTTAACTGCTTTAGTGGTAAGTGGCATACCGTTAATGATTTTCTGTATTTGAAAACTGAAATGTTCGATAGAACACTTGTATTGAAGGTTAGAAAGCGCAGTTTACAAAGTGTTTATTTGCCCGACTTTATTCGTTCAGAATATTTTTTAAAGAATAATAAACATTAGAGAATTTTAGGTCATTAAGTCGCACTAAAACTTGCAATAAAACTCATTTCGCCAGTCTTATCTAAAAAGTTGCGTTTTTCTATCAAAAGGCACATTTACAGGTCAAATGACCTCTGGAGCTTGAATGGCTTAAATTAGAACCTCACCAAAAACTTGCATTAAGGAACATTAGAGCTAGCGGCCTTTCCCACTGTTAATCAGGGGGTCTCAGGTTCAAGTCCTGAAGGGGGAGCACTCAAAATCAAAGCGTTGTACATTATGTATAACGCTTTTTTGTTTTACTCGCATTAAGAATCGCAATAAACCCCTCCTGGTGTCGAAATTGCCCCTTTGCAGGACTTGAGGTGAGATTACTTGGTGCTCAAACCAACTGAGCTAAGGAGGAGTGTTAATATACAATTTTTAATGCTTCTTCACTCACGTTCTACGCGCTGCTAATAGTACCTGCGACATTGAACACTAAAGTATTTGTGAGATATCTTGGTATTCAATGTCGCAGGGATAGGGTAATTAGTTCCAACCGCCTCCAAGTGCCTGATAGATGTTTACCAAGGCTATCATTTGCTCTTTTCTGGTTTCAATCAATTCAAACCTGCCCTCAAGTCCGTCACGTTGTGTCATCAATACTTCCATATAGTCAGCTCTTGCCGATTTAAATAAATCGTTCGATATATTAATAGATTGCGTAAGCGCTTGTACTTGCCGCAATTTAAGGTCATAGCTGCTGCTAAGGTTATGGATTTTTGCTAATTGGTTCACTACTTCTATATAGGCATTCAGAAGAGTGCGTTCATAGTCATATATGGCTTGTATTTGCCTTGCGTTAGCACTATTATATTCAGCCTTAACTGAATTTCTGTTCACTAGCGGGGCAGCAAGCTCACCAGCCAGCGAATATAACAGTGATTCAGGCGACTTCAGAAGAAAAGAGGGGTTAAATGCATTGTATCCAAGCGAGGCTGATATGCCCAACGATGGATAGAATTTGGCCCTGGCTACTTTTACGTCCAGTTTCGCAGCTGCAAGTTCTTGCTCAGCCTGGCGTACATCGGGACGATTGATAAGTAATTGTGAAGGGATACCCGCATATATTGTTTGCGGTATGGCCATATTAAAGCTTGAGTCATCTCTTTGAATAGGCTGAGGATAACGTCCCAATAAAAAATTGATCTTGTTCTCGGTTTCTGTTATCTGTTGTTGAATATCATATTGTAGGCTTTGTGTATTTAGTACCTGCGCCTCGAATTTACGTACCGCCAACTCTGTAACGCGTGCAGATTCTTTTTGTAGCTTTACTATTTTCAGCGCGTTAGTTTGTATCTCAATGTTCTTCCTTACAATATCCAGCTGGTTGTCCAATGCCAAAAGTTCATAGTAAGAATTGGCTATATCGGCTATGAGGATAGTGATAATAAAGTTCTTTCCCTCAATAGAAGACAAATAGCGCGATACTGCTGCCTTTTTAGCATTACGCAGCTTTCGCCAAATATCTACTTCCCAGGTAGCTGTAGCAGCTATCATATAGTCGGGAAGTGGCTCGGAGCGTTCTTTTCCGGGCACTATTTCAGTGTTTGCCTCCAGTGTGCCTGTATTAGTATATCTGCCGGGCTTATCAAACCCTGCACCTGCTTTTATGCCAACAAAAGGCAGATATTCACCTTTTCTTGCCCTTATCTCGTTACGGCTTATTTCTATTTCCTGCAGCGTAATATTCAACTCCTGGTTGTTTTTAAGTGCAGTGTCTATAAGTGCTACCAGGTAAGGATCGGCAAAGTAATCTCTCCAGTTTAACTTAGCAGTATTTGTACTGTCTTGTGTACTTGTAAAACTATATGCTGAAGGCATAGCTCTGTTTTCAGCTTTCCTTGAAAGAGAAGGCAGGCTGCAAGCACTCGATATAAAAGACATGCAGGCAATACCTATGTAATTATATATGCTCTTCGTGGTCATTAATATTGTTTTTTTCTGTTAAAGGATTTTCATCATTATTGCGAGATCTGAATAGTTTCAGCTTTTTCTTCTTTTTGAGTGTAAGATCTTCAGTTAGAGGAACCTCATCCTCATCTCGTATTAAATGGCGGCCATCGGCTAAATGGCCAAATACATAGTAAAGTCCAGGGATAACAATAACCCCAAGTACAGTTCCTAGCAACATGCCACCTGCTGAGGATGAACCAATAGTACGGTTGCCTATTGCACCCGGTCCGGTTGCAAACAACAATGGTATCAAACCTGCAATGAATGCGAACGATGTCATAAGGATAGGACGGAAACGTACTCTGGCACCTTCAAAGGCGGCGTCAATTATACTTGCACCCTGCTGGCGTTTCTGTACAGCAAATTCGACAATAAGTACGGCATTTTTACCTAGCAAACCTACCAGCATTACAAGGCCAACTTGTGCATATATGTCGTTAGAAAGGCCCATAAGCTTGATAAGTAGAAATGCGCCAAACACGCCCACAGGTAATGAAAGGATAACTGCGAATGGCAAAATAAAGCTCTCATATTGTGCCGCTAGTACCAAGTATACAAATGCCAGTACTATCAGGAATATGTATAAAGCTTCGTTACCTCTGTTGGCTTCATCTTTTGAGAGACCTAGCCAGTCGATACCATATCCTCTAGGTAATGTGCTTTTAGCCACCTCTTCTATTGCTTTAATAGCCTGGCCACTACTATAACCCGGTGCGGGTGCACCATTGATAGCTGATGATGTATACATATTATAACGGGTGATCTCGTTCAAACCCTGCTTCTTTTTTATTTGCATGAAAGCAGAATAGGGCACCATCTCATCACGGTTGTTCTTTACATACAACTTTAGGATGTCATCTGGCAGTGCCCTGTATTCTGGCGCTGCCTGTACATACACTTTGAAGAAGTTGCCAAAGCGAATGAAGCCAAGCTCGTAAGTACTACCTATAAGTATGGATAGGTTGTCCATAGCTTTAGAAATAGATACGCCTTTTTGCATAGCGGCCTTGTTGTCTATCTCCAGTTCGTATTGCGGATAATTAGCTGCAAAGAAGGTGAACAAACCCGAAAGCTCCTTACGTTTTCTCAAAGCTGCCATGAACTCATCGTTCACCTTGCCGAACGTATTGTAATCGCCGGTATTAGTTTTATCCAGCAAGCGAAGTGAGAAACCTCCCGCAGCACCATAGCCGGGTACGGCAGGCGGCTGAAAGAATTCAATGGTTGCACCGGGTATTACCTTCGATTTTTCTTCCAGCTCTTCAATAATCTCAGCAGCCGAATGCTCACGATCCGACCAACCCTTAAGGTTAATGAGGCATGTGCCGGCGTTTGAACCGCGGCCTTCTGTCAGTACTTCATAACCTGCTAATGCCGAAACCGATTGTACACCTTCAACATGCAAAGCTATTTTCTGTAACTGCCGTGATATATCGTTGGTACGTTCCAGCGTAGAGCCTGGCGGGGTTTGAATGATGGCATAGATCATACCTTGGTCTTCATTGGGTATGAAGCCGGAAGGAAGAGAATTGGACGTGATCCAGATACCAGCACAGAAAGCTATAAGCAAACCGAAGGTAACAGACCTTCGGTTTACAATGATCTTCAGTAAACTGGCATATCTGCCTGTTAGTTTTTCAAACCAATTGTTGAAAGCATCTAACACTCTGTTGATAGGTGTTTTCTTCCTGGGTTGGCCATGCGTGTTCTTCAATATCATGGCACACAGTACAGGTGTTAGCGTAAGAGCTACTACACCCGAAATGACGATAGATGTAGCCATTGTAATAGAGAACTGCCTGTAAAAGATACCCACCGGCCCCGTCATAAATGCAACGGGGATAAACACTGCGGTCATCAACAATGTAATAGCAATGATAGCACCACTGATCTCTTGTAGTACTTTCTTCACAGCTTTATACGGTGTAAGGTGTTCTTCAGCCATTTTAGTATGTACTGCTTCTACAACAACTATTGCATTATCTACTACAATGCCAATTGCCAGTACTAATGCAAATAAGGTGATCAGATTGATGGTAAGCCCAAACAGTTGCATAAAAATAAATGAGCCTATCAAGGATACCGGTACAGCCAGCGTAGGGATGAGCGTAGAACGCCAATCGCCAAGGAATAGAAATACAACTATGGCAACCAGTATAAATGCTTCACCTAAGGTATGTATCACCTTCTCAATTGAAGCATCCAGAAAGCTGGATACGTCATAACTTATTTGATAGTCCATGCCCGGCGGGAAGGAGCTTGATTTGATCTCTTCAAGCTTAGCTTTTACCTCTTTGATAACGTCGCTTGCATTACTGCCATATGTTTGTTTCAGTGTAATGGCAGCTGAGGGGTGCCCATCCATGTTTGAATAGATGTCATAAAATTCGCTACCCAGTTCCACATCGGCTATGTCTTTCAAATACAGTATTTCGCCATTAGGATTAGCTTTAATTATTACATCTTTATATTGTTCCGGTTTGTTGTAGCGGCCAGCGTATGTAAGTACATATTCTAATGATTGTGAACGCTTACCCGTTGCTTGTCCTATACGACCGGGAGAGCCTATGATACTTTGTTCAGCTAATGCTTCCATAACTTCGTCGGTAGATACATTGTAGGCTCTCATCCTGTCAGGTTTTAGCCATATACGCATAGCATACTGACGGCTACCTAATATTTTAGCACTACCTACGCCCTTCAACCGGCTCAACTCAGGTATCAGGTTCACTCCTGCAAAATTGTACAGGAAGTTCTCATCGGCTTTAGGATCTTTACTATACAGGTTCACATACATCAACATGTTAGGCGATGTGTAGCTTACTACAAGGCCTTCACGCTGCACCAGTTCGGGAAGCCTGTTGGTCACCTGTTCTATCCGGTTCTTTACATTTACTACAGCCTGGTTGGGATCTACTCCCAGGTCAAATACAATTTGTATGGTGGCCTCACCTGCGCTGGTAGCATCTGATGTCATATACTTCATACCCGGTGCACCATTAATGGATTTCTCCATTGGAATGAGGACGGAGTTTACCAGTACATCGGCACTGGCACCAGGATACGCTACATTTACCACTACCATTGGCGGTGCAATAGAGGGAAATTGCGATACGGGTAGTGTTTCTATTGCCAGTATGCCCAGGAAAATGATGACTACCGACATCACTATAGCAAGCACCGGCCTTTGAATGAATTTATTAAACATTATTTCTTGTTTGTGAGATTTATTTAGTTTATTCTGCCGGTAATCTTAATTCTGATATGACAGTTCGGGGATCTTTAAGATCGTATGTGATCTTATCATTCTCTTTCACTTTACGCAGGCCTTCTACCAAAATTTTATCCCCTTCGGTCAATCCCGATTTTACAGCATAGATATCGTTCATCTCAGCCGCAATTGTAATATCTCTTGTTTTTACGCGGTTATCTTTACCTATTACGTACACATACTTCCTGTCCAGTACCTCGAAGGTTGCTTTTTGGGGTATCAGCACTGTGCCTTTAAGTGGTACAGACATTTCGATATTGCCTGTTTGACCATGGCGTAATATTCCTTTAGGATTTGTAAAAGTTGCTCTGAAAGAAATATTCCCTGTTTCATTATTGAAATCAGCTTCGATAGTTTCTACCACACCGGGGTATTCAAACTCTTCGTTGTTGGCCATTTTCAATTTTACCTCAGGTTGGTCTTTTTGCGCTTTAGTTATATAGTTCAGGTATTCCGCTTCAGGTACGTTAAAGTATACCCACATTTTGCTATTATCGGCAAGGGTTGTAAGCAAATCTCCCTCATCCACAAGACTACCTAGCCTTACTTGTAATCTGTCAATGATACCATCGAAAGGCGCCCTTATTTCAGTGAATTGCAAATGAACACGTCTTAAAGCGAGTTCAGCTTTTGCTTTATTGAGTTTTGCTCTAGCCATTTCCAACTCGTTGGGTGATACTATATTGCTGTCAGCAAGCCGTTTAGTATTTCTATATTCTATATCTGCAAAATCTACTTCAGCAGCTGCCTTATTCATTTCAGCCTCGTATAGTTTAGGCATTATCTGAAACAGGACTTGTCCCTGTTTTACATGCTCACCTTCATCAACCAATATTTTTTGCAGGTAGCCTTTCTCCTGTGCACGTAGATCAATGTGGCGGATAGAATGTATCTGGCATACGTATTCATTTATGACTGTCGTACCTACTCGAAGTGGGGTAGTAGCCTGTAGTCGGGTTTCTGTATCTTTTTCTTTTTTGTCGTATTTACAGCTTGTATATAATACTAAAGCACACAAGCATATTAGCATGAGTAATTTTTTCATGTTTAATTTATGGTTGAACGATATTTAACTGGAATTCTTAACGGAAGCACGTATGCTATTGGGTGTTGAACACAAAGTGCTCAACTCAGAATAAGAGAAGAGTAGGTATTTATTGCCTAAAGCAATGTGGTATCAAATTCTAATGACGCGAAGCTTGAGATATCGGCGAAATGATAATAAAGTAGAATGTGCGAAACTGCCAATATCTTTTTTAGTACTCCGGTTTATACAGAGAATATCTTCGTAAAAAGAAACAAAATGATTTTTACTTGACTGTTTATTAACAGATGAAGGGTCATTCGTATTAGTGTCCTCAGTATCCTCTATAAGATAAAATAACCTAGTATCTGCTTCTCTAGACTTATGTATCTGAACGTCCGATTGGTGCGCATTAACGGTAGCAGAACAATAAAGGTATTTGGCTACAACATCGTGGTATGGCCCATTATTATCTTGGACATGTTTTGAAGAGGCCGCAGTAAGAAGAAAAGTGCTTAATACTAGAAAAAGCCTAAATAGCATTTTCATTTCGGGTGCCAATTTATGCAAAGTCTAGTTTATTATATTATAATAATTGTTAAATATTTTTATTCTGGATCGTTTTTAGTTTCAGTGTAGGCAATAGACTAGCACTTAGGTTGGAAGTTTTTGTTTACAATGAAGCAAAATGAACTTTTTCTTTTTCCGTCAGATAACTTCAACCCAAAGGAAGTTGATTTAACTAATCAATCAAACTATAGATTAATAAGCCAGCATCTTTATCGTGTACAAAAGTTGTCAAAAGTTACCTATGGTAATTCAGCTGTTCGCGATTTTGTATTCCGTCACCATCTCGAGACAACAGTGGAAGAAAAGAAGGAGCTTAAAGATATTGCGTACAAACAATTAAAGAGTACGGCATTGCTCGATAAAATTGTAAAAGTTCGTCTAAATCATACGGGCAAGATCGTAAAAGTAGGTGAGTATTAATCCCCAAAACCAATAGTCATGATCAAGCGTACACTCTATTTTGGAAATCCGGCGTACTTAAAAACTATAAACGAACAATTGGTGATCGAAATGCCGGAAACAGGTGAAACCAAACAGACGCCTATTGAAGATATTGGCTTATTAATATTAGATAACCAACAGATCACCCTTACACAAGCATTAATTGGTAAGCTGTTGGTAAACAATGTGGCATTGGTAACCTGCGATCATACACACCACCCAATCGGGCTAATGATGAATCTTGATGGGAATACTTTACAAAGTCAAAAGTTTCAGGCACAGATCGAAGCTTCTATACCGTTGAAAAAACAACTTTGGCAACAAACCGTATCTGCCAAAATAATGAACCAGGCAATCCTGTTACAAAAAATAAAAGCAGATAACAAAACTCTTTTAAACTATGCGAAAGAAGTAAAAAGTGGAGATAGTGAGAATCATGAAGCAAAGGCAGCCGTGTATTATTGGCGGCGGCTTTTCCCTTCATTCCTAAATTTTACACGTGAAAGATATGGCACACCAGGTTGTTTATGACATTGTTAGCATGAATGGCAAATATTTAGAAATGACACCAAATATGAAAAAGCAGTTATTGGGTATACCGGCTATGGATGTATGGTAAATGGGCAAAAAAGTCCGTTGATGAATGCAGTGCAACGTACAACATCCAGCCTGGCTAAATGTTTCGAAGGAAATAGTCGAAAGATACTTTACCCTGGTTTCTCTGTATAGAGGCATTATCCCAAAGATGTACGAACGGCTTAATGCATACCGAATTATGTGGGTTTTGATATTTTTTGACCTGCCGACCGAAACAAAGAGAGACCGGAAGAACTATGCCAGGTTCGAAAGAATATGCTGGCCGATGGTTTTCAAATGTTCCAATTTAGTATTTATTTACGCCATTGTAGTAGTAAAGAGAACGCCGATGTTCATATAAAGCGCGTAAAATCTATTTTACCACCTAAAGGGCATATAGGGATGATGTGTGTTACCGATAAACAGTTTGGGATGATGGAAATATTTCAGGGCCGTGAGGCTATAGATGTGCCGGATACAACACAGCAATTAGAGCTTTTTTAGAGATTAGGATTGAAAAAATGTTGTCAAAACTCATTTTTTCAATCCTAAAAATCACCTAAAACCGCTACTGTAGCGGACTGTAGCTTATTCTGTTGTGTAAGAGCTAAGCTACAGAATAATTTGAAAG
>JAEZIL010000047.1 GCA_023436685.1 Bacteroidota bacterium
GCATAGCCAAACATCATACCCTGGTCGCCCGCACCTTGGTCTTCTTTCTTCTTTTTATCTACACCCTGGTTAATATCTGGCGACTGCTCATGTATTGCGGATAGTACGCCGCATGAGTTAGCCTCGAACATGTACTCACTTTTGGTATAACCTATCTTAGTGATCACATCGCGGGCTATTGTTTGAACGTCGATATAAGTATTACATTTTACTTCGCCGGCCAGTACTACCTGCCCGGTAGTAACTAATGTTTCGCAAGCTATTTTAGCATTTGCATCCCATGCAAGGAAATTATCAACTAGCGCGTCCGATATCTGGTCGGCAACTTTATCCGGATGTCCTTCTGATACTGACTCCGAAGTAAACAAATAAGGCATTCTTAATATTAAGGTTTTGTGAACGAAAGACGCAAATTACTCTACCGTCACCGATTTTGCAAGATTTCTTGGTTGATCAACATCGCAGCCACGCAGAATAGCAATATGATATGCTAATAACTGCAACGGTACTATAGTAATAAGAGGAGACAATACCTCTTCTGTTGCGGGCACCTCTATTACGTGGTCGGCTAACTGGCGTATCTGAGTATCGCCTTTATTTACCACGGCTATTATTTTGCCTTTGCGGGCTTTAACTTCTTGTACGTTCGATACAATTTTCTCGTATGCACTTTCATTGGTAGCAAGAAACACTACAGGCATTTCTTCATCTATCAACGCAATAGGGCCATGCTTCATTTCAGCAGCAGGGTAGCCTTCGGCATGTATGTAAGATATTTCTTTTAGTTTAAGGGCACCCTCTAAGGCAACCGGGAAGTTAACACCACGGCCAAGGTATAAGAAGTTGCTGGCGTTCTTGTATATCTCAGCTATTTCCTTGATCTGAGCATCAAGTTCCAGTACCTCTTTAATTTTATTAGGTATGTTTTCCAGCTCATACAGTATTTCACGCAGCTTAGACATAGCTATCGTGCCTTTCGATTCTGCTATTTGCAGCGCAAGTAAGGTTAGTATAGTTACTTGAGTAGAGAAGGCTTTAGTTGATGCGACACCAATTTCAGGACCGGCATGCGTATATGACCCCGCATGCGACATACGAGCAATAGAGGAACCGATCACATTGCATATGCCATATATGAGCGCTTGTCTTTCTTTGGCAAGTTCAATAGCTGCAAGTGTATCTGCGGTTTCGCCTGATTGTGAGATGGCCAAAACTACATCACTTTCATTGATAATAGGATTACGATAACGGAACTCAGAGGCATATTCCACTTCAACAGGTACACGGGCCAAGTCTTCTATTAAATATTCACCAATAAGGCCGGAATGCCATGATGTACCACATGCCGTTACTATAAAGCGTTTAGCATTATCAATACGTTTGGCGTATTCAGTCAATCCGCCTAGCTTTATCCATCCCTGCTGTGCATTCATACGGCCACGTAGGGCGTCTTGAAGTACTTTAGGTTGCTCATATATTTCCTTAAGCATGAAATGCTCAAAGCCACCTTTTTCAATTGCTTCAAGGCTAAGCTCTAGTTTTTGTACTGCATGCGATTTTTCAACGTTAGCCAGCGTTTTCACTATATAGCTGCCATCCCTGTTAACGCAGGCATACTCCTGATCATCAAGGTATATTACATTGGGAGTGTACTCAATAATTGGAGAAGCATCGGACGCTATATAAAATTCTCCTTCCCCTATACCTATTACCAATGGGCTACCTTTTCTGGCTGCTATTAACACATCAGGATTGCTCTTGTCTATAACTACAATAGCATAGGCGCCTATAACCTCGTTCAGTGCCACACGGACAGCATCTTCAAGCGAAAGTTTATCCTGCTTCTTTATTTCTTCAATAAGATTTACCAATACCTCAGTATCTGTATCTGAGTGGAAAGTATATCCCCTTTTTTGAAGCTCCTGTTTCAATGGCGCATAATTCTCTATGATACCATTATGTATTAAAGCTAGCTCTTTAGATTGCGACAAGTGGGGATGGGCGTTGCGATCGTTTGGCTCACCATGTGTAGCCCAACGGGTATGGCCTATACCAATAGTAGCATGGGTAGACTTACCATCGGTAATCTTTTCCAGCTCGCTTACTTTTCCGGCTTTTTTATAAATATGAAGATCTCCATTTAATAAGGCAACACCGGCGCTATCATAGCCACGGTATTCAAGGCGTTTCAACCCTTTAATTAAGATGGGAAAGGCATCTTTGCTGCCTATGTAACCAACTATACCGCACATTGTATTTAGTATTATTGAAGTTTAGAATAACTGATATTCAAAGATACCTTGTAAAGACTATGGTTACCCCCTGCAATGAGGCGGTAAGCACCCGGGTATGTTTGAGTACCATTAATACGCAAATGTAACGTATCTGTTTTGTTTACAATAGCTTTTTGTATTTCGCGCGGAAGATTTAATATATACCGCGATACAGTGATGCCATTAGCAAGTGTTACCATTTTTAACCGGCCATCTACAAAGTTTGCAGGAGCAGTTTCAGTAACCGGCTGTCTGTCTAACAGTGTATAGCTTGCACCATACTGATCCACCCCTACCGGGAATAATGCAGCAGGTGGGAAAAGCTTATCTGTGGCACCCATATCGCTACTTAGGCTTACCATTGTTATTACCAATTCTGCCTTGTTTATAGGTGCTATAGGAAGGTTTTTTAAATAAGGAAACTTGAGGTCAATAGCAGCACCGGGCTCATTTTGTAAGAACACTACTGAATCAGATATTGCAGTGCTGGTTAAATAATTATTAATAGGAAAACCTGAATAGTTTCGTGTTATATAATTGTAATGCGCACAGTCGGAATTGGTAAAATTGAAATGCACTACTTTTTCTGTGCTATCCTGTTCGTGATAAAACAATTGTATTGAAGCACGGCTATATTGGCCTTGATCGTTCAATATAAAATAGCTAAGTAAATTACCTGGTTGGGTAGAATCTGTTGGTGCTACGTACAAACCCTTTATTGTGTTCAGGAATGCGGCAATGTCAGCACTATTTGCAGCTGTATTTACAAGTTCGTCTTTAAAAGCGTCTTTCAACCTTATACGTAAATGAGGATTCACCTTAGTACCTAACACAGTTACAGAGTCTTTTAGTTTTTTAAGGTCTACAAGAGTGGGTACACTTATCGGATTATTATAATCAACAGCCTTCACTGTTTTGCTATAGTATGTCTCATCGCGTTTCAAATCTTCGGTCACCCTAAATACTGAATAGGATTGGGTTTGGGGGTTTAATGTGTCGCCCCATTGAAAATTAGCAAACGGCAATATTACAAAGGCAGAATCAACCGTGTATGGGTTAGGTGAAAATACAAAGTTCGTTTTCTCGGGTAATACCTGGAAATAGATACCGGCATTGGTATTTCCAAAGAATGGGTCATTTACCACGCCTAAGCCGTGTATAACGCGTAGTGTGGCACTACCTATGGTAGTAAGGCTGGTAACAATACTGTCATCTACTATTGTTTTAGAAAGTATAGTAGCGGTATCAATTACCTCTACGCCTATCTGGCCAAGGTTATCCTTAATAATAGTATCTTCCTTACAGCTTGTAATAGAGAGAAAGCCAATAAAAAAAATTATAGCTGCGCAGAAGCGGACTAGTTGTTTCAATTTGTCGGGTATTTTCAACGAATGTGATAAAAGATTTTCTAAGACTCTGTTAAGCTTTTATACAGGTCAAGCAAAGGCGTAACATCCTCTTTCCAGCTCTCATCATATTTTACTACCTTTTTATATCTGCTTGGCTTTATTTCGTCAGCTATTTTACTGTCCAGATCAGGTGTGCCTTGTATAACTACATCGGCATATTTAGCGGCACCTAGTGTAAGTGCAGTATTGGTACCTTCTTTATACAAGTCAAGATCTTTCTCTTTTATTTCGTTGCTGATCAAAGCTTTTTTTACAAAGCCATCACTCATCTTTTCCGGAAACTCATCGGCTTGTGCTGTGTAAATAACTTTTGAGTAGCTGAATACAGGTTCTTTTTTATAGGCTGTTTTCAAATACATAGGTATCAGCGATGTTAGCCAGCCATGGCAGTGTATAACATGTGGCGGCCAGCCAAACTTTTTTACGGTCTCCAGCGCGCTTTTGCAGAAGAAGATCATGCGCTCAGGATTGTCTTCAAAAAAATCCCCCTGCTCATCACGGAAAACAGACTTCCTTTTAAAGTAGTCATCGTTATCCATAAAGTATACTTGCAGGCGTGCATTGGGTAAAGAGGCTACCTTTATTATTAAAGGATAATCATCTTTGTCTATTATAACATTAATGCCTGACAGGCGCACAACTTCGTGTAGTCGGTGGCGACGTTCGTTTATTACACCAAACCTTGGCATTATAACACGTACTTCCAGGCCGGCATCGAAGGTTTTTACAGCCAGTTTGTTCAGTATCTGAGCAAAATCTGTAAATTCAATATAAGGGGAAAGCTCGTTAGCTACAATTAGTACACGTTTCTTGTCTGCAGACATGCGGTTGTTTTAGATTAAAACAGAAAAAAATAAAACTTTCTGAAAATTGTCTGCAAAATTACGAAAATATTAAATTCCAAACTTTTACTTTGCGTTTTGCTTCTAAATCAGCCCAATGGTCATTTTTAAAAAAGTATCAGATCTACAAGGTTATTTGACTGAAAGAAAGGTGTTAGCCAGCAATAAGATAGGATTTATCCCCACTATGGGAGCACTTCATGATGGGCATACTTCATTGGTTAAACGGTCAAAAGAGGCTGGTTGCTATACTGTTGCCAGTATTTTTGTGAACCCGACTCAATTTAATGACCCTGCTGACTTTACGAAATACCCCCTCTCGCCCGGAAAGGATGTAGTGTTGCTTACCGAAGCTGGATGTGACGTGCTTTTTCTTCCTTCTGTTGAAGAAATATACCCTGATGGACAAAATGTGGGGGCTGATTTTAGTTTTGGATACTTAGACACTGTATTTGAAGG
>JAEZIL010000053.1 GCA_023436685.1 Bacteroidota bacterium
TATACAAGAGTTGACGCAAACCTTAGCATACCATGCCAGCCTTGCCGATGCGGCCTGGCAGTCTGCTATTGAAGTGGATATCAGCCTGGCTCGTGGGTTGAATTATTATACCGGTGTCATAGTAGAAGTAATATGCCGGGCAGTGAAAATGGGAAGTATAGGCGGTGGTGGCCGGTACGACGATCTTACAGGTTTATTCGGCCTGAAGGGATTATCCGGTGTAGGTGTATCATTTGGTGTGGATAGGATATACGATGTAATAGAAGAGCTGAACCTTTTCCCTCAAGAACTGGCTAGTGGTACGCAGGTACTGTTGCTCACCTTCGGTGGGGAAAATGAAATCTATGCACTACAAATGTTGCAGCAATTGCGTAATAGTGGTATTGCCGCAGAGGTATATCCTGATGTTGCCAAGTTCGACAAGCAGATGAAATATGCCAACAAGCGGGCTATTGCCTATGTTATACTTCCCGGCGATGAAGAAAGAGCGCAGCAAAAGCTAAGCTTAAAGAACTTTACTACGGGAGAGCAGAAACTGGTAAGCCTAAAGGAAGCAGTTGATATACTGAGACCTTCGAAATAAAAAAGAGTCCTGCGTTTTGGCAGGACTCCCTCTAGTTACCCCTGATATTAAATGAGGCTATGATTTAATCATTATCGGCGGAAGAAAGCCGGGCATTTAGCTTGCCAGTATTCTTTTACATTACCAAAAGCTTTCAGGTAAACACCTACTGATAAGCCGGCATACATATACCAATCGTTCGATTTGCTATCGCCACGTTGGAAGTTCTTATTAGGATAGTTACCATCCCATGTATTACGCTCGTCGCCACGGAAAGACAGGTCAAATGCCTGGCGGCTACGGAAGGCGATAAGTGTATCGCGATCTACAAAGGAGCGGCTCACATCATCCAGGTAGTCGGTATTAGTATAGCGGAAACCTACTTCGGTAGTAATCATTAGTGTATTACCTACAAAGAACTTGATACCACCCCCTATAGGGAAAGCTATATTGGTCAGCTTATATTCTTTACGGTCAGGATATACAGGTATTCCCTGTCCTTCAGTGCTTAGCGGGCGCAGAAAAACCTTTTCACCTTGCATACCATCGGTATAAGGGTTATAATGGAAAACTGCGATACCACCGAATACATATGGGCTTATCTTCATTCTTTCTACCTCAATTGGCAGGAAGTTTATTTCAAGTGCCGCATGTGCTTCAAAAAGGTTGCTGGCAAAACGCAGGTTACGGTTTTGCTTTACTACACTGGTGGAAAGGCTGTCGGCAGCAGTAATATTGGTGTAAGAAACCCCCAAACGGACACCCAGATGAGGATTCATAAAATATTTATAAGTAATGCCGCCCATAGGTCTGTTGGTACGGGCATCAAAAACCTTGTCCTGAAGATCGCCGTAATAGTTAGCCACGCCAGCCATCAAGCCAATTTCGTGGTGAGGCATTTGTGCCTGTACACATAGCGGCGCCAACAATGCTAAGGATAATATAAATCGTTTCAAGGCCTTAAATTTTTGTTAATACACTCCGAAAGATAAAAACAATTTCTGAAAAACAAAACTGTTGAAAAAAAAGCCTGGGGTTATTACCAATCAATATTTTATAAGTTTAAGGCTATTACCAAGCCCCGTACTAAAACCTTATTTTTGCCCACCTGATATTTATTAAGAAATGAACCTTATAAAGGAATTACAAGCAAGGAACCTGATACAGGACATTATGCCCGGTACCGAAGAGCAGTTGGAGAAAGAGTTGACTTCGGGTTATGTGGGCTTTGACCCCACAGCCGAAAGCCTGCATGTAGGTAATTTAGTGCCTATAACACTGTTGATGCGCCTGCAAAGGGCGGGGCATAAGCCTTATGCGCTGGTGGGCGGGGCTACCGGTATGATAGGTGATCCTTCAGGCAAATCGGCCGAGCGTAACCTATTGAGTATGGAAATAATAGAGCGCAACTGTGCAGGTATCCGCAAGCAGTTGTCTAAATTCATCGATTTCAGCGAGGGTAAACCTAATGCCGCTGTTCTGGTGAACAACTATGATTGGTTCAAAAACTTTACTTTTCTTGATTTCATCCGCGATGCAGGCAAACACATCACGGTGAACTATATGATGTCGAAAGATTCGGTACAGAAACGCCTGGAAACCGGTTTGTCTTTTACAGAGTTTACTTATCAGCTGATACAGGGTTACGATTATTACCATCTTAATAAAGAGTATAATGTAAAACTGCAAATGGGTGGTGCAGACCAGTGGGGGAATATAGTAACCGGTACCGAACTGATACGACGTAAAGGTGGCAGCGATGCTTTTGCTTTTACCTGCCCGCTAATGACCAAGAGCGATGGCAGCAAATTTGGTAAATCGGAGAGCGGTAATGTATGGTTAGACCCAGAGCTGACATCTCCTTACCAATTCTACCAGTTTTGGCTGAAGCAGGCAGATGATGATGCAGTACGTGCTACGCTAACATTCTCTTTCCGTCCGCTGGATGAGATAAATGCTTTGATTGAAGAGCATAAAACAGCACCTCACTTGCGTAAGCTGCAAAAGGCTTTGGCTGAAGAGCTTACCACACTGGTACATAGTAGCGAAGATCTCGCTTTTGCACAAAAAGCTTCCGATATATTGTTTGGACAGTCGGCCATAGAAACATTGCGTGAACTTAACGAGAAGCAATTGCTGGAAGTGATGGATGGCGTACCACAGGTAACAGCAGAGAAAGCCTCTCTAAGCGAAGGTATTGACCTGCTTAGTTTTCTTGCCGACAGCAAAATATTTCCATCGAAAGGCGAAGCACGTAAAATGGTTCAAAACGGTGGCGTAAGCGTGAATAAGGAAAAAATTCAGGGAATAGATTTTGTGTTGAAACAGGAACACTTGCTGAACGACCGCTACGTACTGATACAAAAAGGTAAATCGAACTACACACTGGCTATCTTTAATTAAGCCGGGTTAGAGGGTATTGTGTTACATTTGGAATAGTATGCCTGCGCGCTTTTTACGTTACTTGCTTATATGCCTGGCTGTGGTAGCTGTTACGCTGCCGTCCTTCTTTTGCAATAGTCCTGAAAAGACTGCTGCAGAAGCTACCGGTTCGCCTTGGCGTAATGTATACGAAACCAGCGTACATTATGTAGGTATGCAAACCTGCCGTACCTGCCACGAAGCTGTTTATCAAACCTTCATTGAAACCGGCATGGGGCAGTCGTTTTACCATGCTACACGCGAAAAATCGGTGGCTGAATTTGGGCATGCACCTGTGTATGATAAGTATCTCGATTTTTATTACAAACCTTATATGCAGAACGATTCACTGTATATTATGGAGTATAGGGTGGAAGCAGGTGATACTACCTATAAAAAGATACAAAAGATAGATTATATAGTAGGCTCGGGCCAGCATACTAATTCAAACATATTGAGTGTAAACGGCTATTTCTATCAGGCACCTATTACTTATTATGCTCAAAAGAAACAGTGGGATTTGGCTCCGGGCTTCGAAAACGGAAATAATACACGCTTTAACAGGCTGATAGAAATAGAGTGTATGAGCTGTCATAATGGCTATCCTGATTTTGTAGCCAATAGCCAGAATAAATATCTGAGTGTAAAAATGGGCATCGATTGTGAACGATGTCATGGGCCGGGTTCACTACACGTTGCTGAGAAGCAAGCAGGTAAAGTTGACACCTCGAAGGGGCCAGATTACAGTATTGTTAACCCAAGACGTTTATCTACAGAATTGCAGAACAATGTTTGCCAGCGTTGTCACTTGCAAGGTATAGCCGTGCTGAACGATGGTAAAAGTTTCTTCGATTTCAGGCCCGGCATGCATTTATCTGAAGTGATGAATGTATTTATGCCGCAGTATGAAGGCGCACGCGATAAAATGATAATGGCATCGCATGTGGAGCGTATGAAGAAAAGTGATTGCTATGTAAGCTCGGGTAAAATGAGCTGCATTACTTGCCACGATCCGCATATAAGCGTTAAGTCCACTCCAAGAAGTAAATACTTGAATGCATGCCAAAGCTGCCATGGTGGTATCCAGCAAATACATTGCAGTGAGGATATGAAGGTACGTGTGACGAAAAAAGATGATTGTGTAACCTGCCATATGCCACATAATGGTAGTATAGATATACCTCACGTAGCAGTTACCGACCACTATATACGCAAGCGCCCGCAACGTGACACGTTGGAGAAAAAAATCACGGCCTTCCTGGGGCTAAAGTGTTTCAATAACGATAGTGTAGATGCGATAACTACGGCCCGGGCGTATATGGAATTCTTCGAACGTTATAATCCTAATAAAGGATTAATAGATTCGGCACTTTATTATTTAAGCAAACAGGCCGATGTTGAAGCAAGCCAAAAGCAAAACCGTGACTATGTAAGAGCTTACTTCTTACTGAACGATTATAATAAGGTGACGCAATATGCGCAGCAATTGCAACCGCAAAACCTTACCGATGCCTGGGCTTGCTACCGTATTGGTGAATCGTATTACCAGTTGCAGCAAGTACAACTGGCTGTACCATGGTATAGGCGCGCTACCGAGATATGGCCGTATGCGCTCGACTTTCAGACCAAATATGGAACCAGCCTGTTGGCAAGTGGCAACATAGCTGAGGCGCAGAAAGTATTTAATTTTGTGGTGAATGAAAACCCCGCCATACAGATAGCAAATAATAATCTGGGATTTATCTATTTGCAGCAAGGTAACAGTACTATGAGCTACGACTATTTAAGAAAAGCATTGGCTATAGACCCCGACCACGAACAAACTTTGATAAACATGGCTGTTTGGTATCATAACAATGGTAATAACGACCTTGCACAAAGAACACTTAAACATCTTCTGAAAAAATATCCTGGGAATAAGCAAGCAAAAGCTATGCTGTTAGATTTACAATAACAATCTTATGAATATTTTATTACTGCTTTGATTCATAATTAGTTGCATATATATTGTGCTTCAAAAAATTGCTTTATGATCAAAAAGTGGGTAATAGTAGTAGCCATGGTTGTTATGGCATGCAATGTAAAGGCCCAAAACATGGTATCGCCTAAACCAAGCTTGCATTGCAGGCCGGTATATATGGGCTTAAGTACAGGTTTGGAAAACCAGAGCGGCATGATTGGATTCAACATAGATGTCCCCGTAGCCCGACCAATTTCTCTGGGAGGTGGGTTTAAGCAGCTGGGGGATGAAAGTATATGCAGAAGGGCGCTACTATTTTAAACCTTGCCATAGAGGCTGGGCCTTGGGTGCAGGAGTAACACACAATACAGGGCTTAATAGTTTTCAAACATCGGTACCCGTATATCAATCTCAAACGCAAGATGTAACAATGGAACTTTTACCCACAACCAATGGATTTATTGCAGGATACCACTTTTTTAACATGGGTAGCACGGGGCATCGATTCTATCTGGAAGCAGGGTATTCTTTCCGTTTAACCAGCAACAATTATAACATAATTGCAGGTAGTCCAATTAATGCTAATGGTGAGGCATTTATGAATATGATGCAACCAGGAGGTTTGATATTAGCTTTAGGTTTTTCATTTGGTGTAGGAGGTTAAGCATCAGTGGTTGTACTAACTATAAAAAAAGCCGCACATTTATGATGTGCGGCTTTTTTTATATAGTGCATTTATAAAGCTGCTTTGTAACGTCTTTCAACTTCATTCCAATTGATAACATTCCATATTGCCGATAAGTAATCTGGGCGTTTGTTTTGATATTTCAGGTAATAGGCATGCTCCCATACATCTATACCCAAAATCGGGTTGCCTTTAACATCGGCTACATCCATCAGGGGATTATCCTGATTGGGTGTAGATGTTACATCAAGCTTGCCATCTTTAACTATTAACCAGGCCCAGCCACTACCGAAACGTGTTACGCCTGCAGTATTCATCTTTTCTTTTAGAGCATCAAGCGAACCGAAGGCATCGTTTATAGCTGCCAGTAAATCTCCCGTTGGTGTGCCACCGTTAGGGCCAAGAACTGTCCAGAACAATGTATGGTTATAGTGCCCGCCACCATTGTTGCGCACTGCAGCGGGATACGCTGAAATATTTGCCATTAATTCTTCCAGTGTTTTGTTTTCGTGTTCGGTACCTGCTAATGCTTTGTTCAGGTTGTCAACATATGCCTGGTGGTGTTTGCCATGATGTATTTGCATTGTTTGTGCATCTATATGTGGTTCCAATGCATCGAAAGCGTATGGTAGCGCCGGAAGAGAATGTGTCATAGTTTTAAAAGTGTTTGGTTCATCAATTCTTCAAAGTTAACGGTAGGGTGCCTAAAGCTCCAAATACTGTTATAGGAAATATAAATAATCACATTAATGGTCAGAGTGTCTTATGTGGTATTAAGCAATAAACATTTTATTATGGCTTATTAATCAATAATGTTTTTTGAACAGGCATTTAAACCTTGTCTATAGTGCACGGTCTAAATGCTTGCGCAGTAAGCTTTAAAAATGAGCGTAAGTGCTTATGCGCCACCGGCACCTGAACATTTTAACCTATGCCGGGTGTATCTTTACCGCGCTTATTTTTGAAACGTTTTGCATGAGTTTACCTTCATTGTCGCTTCGACGCCCGGTTTTAGCTATAGTACTCAACATCATTATCGTTATATTCGGTATCATAGGTTTTAGCTTTCTTGGCATACGCGACTATCCCTCTATAGATCCGCCTATTATCAATGTAAGAACGTCTTATGCTGGGGCCAATCCAGATATTATTGAGTCGCAAATAACAGAGCCGCTTGAAAAATCTATTAATGGTATTGCAGGCATTAAAACTATATCATCAACCAGTGCGCAGGGTAGTAGTAATATAACGGTAGAGTTTGACTTAGGCGTGGATCTGGAAGCTGCAGCAAATGATGTACGTGATAAAGTATCGCAGGCCGTAAGGAACCTGCCGCAGGATATAGACGCGCCTCCTGTTGTGTCCAAGGCCGATGCTAATGCACAACCAATACTTTCGATGACGGTGCAAAGCGACACTAAAAATCAGCTGGAGCTTACCGAGTATGCAGAGAATGTATTAGTAGAACGCCTGCAAACCATCCCCGGTGTTAGTAGTATACGCATATGGGGTGAAAAGCGCTATGCAATGCGCCTTTGGTTAGACCCTGTAGCCCTGGCAGGCTATGGTATTACTTTCCAGGATGTGGAGGCCGCATTAGCACGGCAAAATGTGGAACTGCCTGCAGGTAAAATAGCAGGTGCCAATACTGAACTCTCTGTGCGCACTTTTGGCAGGCTATATACAGAAGAAGATTTCAATAACCTGATCATTAAGAATGTGAATGGTAGCGATATCTTTTTGAGGAACGTAGGTGAAGCTGTACTGGGGCCAGAGAATGAAGAGAGTATCTTGAAAGAGAGTGCTGTGCCAATGATTGCACTGGCGGTAACACCCCAGCCCGGCTCTAATTATGTAGCCATATCCGATGAATTTTATAAGCGGTACGAGCAATTAAAGAAAGATATACCAGCCGATTTTAAAGTGGCCATTGCTCTCGATACTACAGCATTCATTAAGAAGTCTATATCAGAAGTAGAAGAAACACTGCTTATATCTTTTACGCTGGTAATACTTATTATCTATTTATTCTTTCGCGACTGGCTCATTGCCTTCCGTCCGCTGATAGATATACCTGTGAGTTTGATAGGTGCTTTCTTTATCATGTATGCCATGGGCTTTACCATTAATATCTTGACACTGCTTGCCATTGTACTTGCAACAGGCCTTGTGGTAGATGACGGTATAGTGGTGACGGAGAACATTTTTAAAAAGATAGAAGCCGGTATGGATAAGCACCGTGCTGCTAAGGAAGGTAGCGAGGAAATATACTTTGCAGTAATATCTACATCTATAACGCTGGCGGTAGTGTTTCTGCCCATCGTCTTCCTGCAAGGTTTCACCGGGCGGCTATTCAGGGAGTTTGGTATAGTGGTAGCGGGTGCGGTATTGATCTCGGCCTTTGTATCGTTATCGCTTACGCCTGTACTGAATGTGATAATGACACGTAAAGTGCATAAGCCTTCAAAATTCTATGTGAAATCAGAGCCCTTCTTTCAGGGAATGGAAAATGGCTATAAACGCGGGCTTGAATGGATCATGAAGCGGAAATGGGTAGCAATAACGGGTATGGCGGTATGCTTTGCTTTGATATTTCTAATAGGCCGCACGCTACAAAGCGAACTGGCACCTCTCGAAGACCGTAGCCGTTTCCGTGCATCTGTATCGGCACCGGAAGGTACTGCATACGATGCCATGGATAAATATATGGACCAACTTGTAGGTGTTATACTGGATTCTGTACCCGAACGGGAAGTTGTATTATCAGTTACTGCACCGGGCTTTACCGGTTCGGGGGCTGTGAATACAGGCTTTATAAATGTAAGGTTGACCGAACCCGACCAAAGAAGCCGTAGCCAGGAGGAGATAGTACAGCAAGTAAACAGAAATTTTCAAAAATTCAACTTTGGCCGTGCTTTCGCCATACAAGAACAAACCATCTCGGTACAACGTGGTGGTAGTGCTTACCCAGTAGTCTATGTTTTGCAAAACATCAATTTTGAAAAGCTGGCAAAAGCCTTGCCCGTATTTATGGACGAGGTAAATAAAAGCCCTGTTTTTCAGGGTGCCGATGTAGACCTTAAATTTAATAAACCTGAGCTTACGGTATCAATTGATAGGGCTAAAGCCTCGCAGTTGGGTGTTTCGGTCGATGATGTATCGCGTACTATGCAGCTTGCATTAAGTAATGGACGGCTTGGATATTTTACCAAGAACGGCAAACAATACCAGGTATTGGGGCAAGTATTCCGCAAAGATAGAGAGGCGCCTGTAGCATTGAATACATATTTTGTGAAAAATAGCTCAGGCGAATTTATATCTCTGGATAATGTAATAAGTGTAGATGAAACTACAAGCCCATCGCAGATATACCACTATAACAGGTATAAATCAGCAACAGTATCCGCGGGCCTGTCACCGGGGCAAACAATTGGAGATGGTATTGCTGAAATGAACAGGATATTTAACGATCTTACTAATAAGAAAGTAGTAGATGAATCATTTACAACTTCTTTGGGCGGTGCATCAAAAGACTATGAAGAGAGCGCTTCAAATACACTTTTTGCATTTTTGCTAGCATTGGTACTTATTTACCTAATATTAGCAGCCCAGTTTGAAAGCTTTGTCGATCCTTTGATCATCATGTTCACTGTTCCGCTGGCCATTGCAGGTGCGGTGCTGTCATTATGGTTCTTCGGACAAACGATGAACATTTTCTCGCAAATAGGGATGATCATGCTGATAGGATTGGTTACCAAAAATGGTATCTTAATAGTAGAGTATGCTAACCATATAAGAGATAAGGGTGTTTCAAAGACCGAAGCAGCTATACATGCAGCATCCATGCGTTTGCGTCCTATTCTTATGACCAGCCTTGCAATGATTTTTGGTGCATTACCGTTAGCATTATCATTGGGCGCAGCCTCAACAAGCCGTATACCATTGGGTATAGTTATAGTGGGTGGGGTGTTGTTTTCTTTACTGTTATCTTTATTCATATTGCCGGTTATATACAGCATGATGTCGCGCAGAAAGCAAGTAGTGCCAACGGCAATTGACAGGCTGACAGAATAATAATTTTATATAGATAAATGGTTTTTTAAGCCATATAATATGAAGATTTGTTTTAGAATATTTGTTGTTTTATTGTTGTGTACTCCTGGCCTGTATGCACAGGAACGTTTGACGCTTGAGGATGCTGTGGCTAAAGCGCTGGAATACAATTTTGATATACGAATTGCCAGAACACTTGCACAGTATGCTGAAGCAAATAATACAGCAGGTAATGCCGGTATGTTACCCAACATAAATGCCACAGGAGGTACAACGGTAGGTAGCGCAAATACGCATATTGAGTTTGCCGACGGCAGGGTGCAGGAAGTGAATAATGCAGGTTCGTTCGGGTTAAACGGTGCTGTAAACCTAAACTGGACCTTGTTCAATGGCGGTAAGATGTTTCTTTTGAAGAAGCAACTAAACCTGTTGGAGGACGCCGGGAGAATACAGTTGAAAGATCAGATACAAAAAACAGTTGCCCAAGTAATACAGGCATATGCACAGGTAGTATGGCAGAAACAACAAGTTATTGCTATAGATACCGGATTAGCACTTGCACAGGTACGTATAATGTTGACGCAATTGCAATACGAAAGCGGGTTATCAGCTAAGGTTGATTTTTTACAGGCAAGGGTAGATTATAATGCAAGGCAGTCAGACTCATTGGCCCAACTGGCAAATCTTAATGCTAGTTTCGCTACACTTAATAGTTTGATGGGGGTTGATCCTTTTAATACTTATGATGTAGACGATAGCCTTATGATAAACCTTGGCTTACAGCCGGAGGATCCCGAACGTCTTGAAGATGTGAACTTATCTATAGCGTATGCAAGGCGTAATGCTGAAGCCTCTGGCTTTGCTGCCCGTGCCGAAAGGGCCGATCTTTTGCCTGTATTAGGGCTTACCGGAGGCTATAGCTACAATAATACCAGAAGCCAATCAGGCTTTGCTTTATTCAACAGAGCCTATGGGCCAACAGGCGGGTTAACCTTAACCGTACCCATATTTAATGGAGGAAATATAAGAAGGGAGGTAAAGCTGGCCTCGCTGCAAGCCATGCGCGACCAGTTGGCTTACGATAAGCAAAGCAATGATATAAGCAGGCAATACCGTACAGCGTGGCGCAATTATGAAACCTCAATAGCTAGTTATCAACTGGAATCTCAGAATATAATGTTTGCTAAAGAGAATAAGGATATCCAGGCAGCCCGGTTCCGCTCAGGAATAGCTACTACAATAGAAACCAGGGAAGCTGAGAACAGTTACATCCAGGCTCTTGTTCGTTTTTATACAGCGGTGTATAACGTAAAGATAAATGAAACTGCAGTGCTTGAG
>JAEZIL010000202.1 GCA_023436685.1 Bacteroidota bacterium
CAGGCTAGCTGTTGAAGAGCAGCAGCGAAGTGGCATACCGGCAGCTATTAAACTAGCGCAGGGCATACACGAAACTGCAGCAGGCGTAAGCGAATTGGCTACCGAAGCGAATAACCACTTTGGTATAAAATGTAAAAAGAACTGGACCGGTGAAACATTTGCACATACCGATGATGCTCCTAACGAGTGCTTCAGGAAATATAAGAATGCTGAAATATCTTATAAAGACCATTCAGACTATTTATCGGCATCACCCCGTTACGCTGAATTATTTAAACTGTCGCCTACCGATTATGCAGCCTGGGCAATAGGTTTACGCAAATGCGGTTACGCTACCAATCCCAGGTATGCTAATGTGCTTATTAAACTAATTGAGGATTATAAGCTGCAAGAATATACTTATGTAGCGTTGCAGAACCCTGCCAGCTATACCGACAACATTGCAGCAGTAGAGAAGGAAGTTATACCTGAAAAAGATGCTCCGGAAACAGCAAGCGCTGCAGATGCAAACGCAGGTGTTCCGCAAGCTGCTGTTATACCAACAACCTATGGTATGCCGATGCCGGCACCTAGAGCCAATAGCAAAATAAAAGTAGATGAGGATTATCATGAGCCTGTTACTGAGCAAGTAGCAACTGAAGCCCAGCAACCAGAATTGGGAAAACCTGTCACCTATCCACCATTTGGCGAACAGGTAAGGGTAAACGGTCTGAAGGCTGTTTATGCAAGGAAAGGTGATATGCCGTTGGAATACGCACTTAAATTTGATATACGCTACGAGCGCCTGCTTGAGTTTAATGATATAAGCGACAGGCCACTGCCTGAAAATATGTACCTGTATCTTGAACGCAAACATATAAGAGGCCAGCGCCCAACACATACTGTTAAGGACGGGGAAAATATACTTAAGATAGCTCAATACGAAGGTATGCAGCTAAAAAGCATAAGGGTGCTGAACAAACTGGCATTAGGTGAGGAGCCTGCTCCTGGCGCTATTTTACAATTGCAAGAGGAGGCTAAGAGGAAGCCACAGTTAATTGCAGGTACTGAAATTCAACCGGCTAACATACCGGTGCCCGAGCCGTATATTGTAAGCAAAGGAGCTGAACCCGCAGAGGTAATGCCTACAGGAGGTGCAGTGTTGCCTCCGGCAGGTGGAGACGTTGCAACAATTACCCCTGTGTCTACAGAGGGCGTAGTAGCGTCAACAAACGGCCCATCTGAATCAGCAGTAAATAATGCTGATGAGCAACCTGTAGAGGAAGTGATCGCAGAAGAAAACAGGCAAGCTAACCTGCCGCCACAATCATTGCCCGAGCAACCTAAAGCGGAAGAGAAGCCAGCTGATGAGTTTGATGCATTGAAAGCCAGGTTCGATAAGGTAGTATATGCGAAACGTGAAACACCACCTGCCGCAGAGCCTGCACCTGCCGAAGTAGTAAAAGAAATTGCCAGTCCTAACGAAGAACCTAAGGAAGAGATACTTACGGTAAAAGGTAAAAAATATTACACCGTTAAAAAAGGAGATACAGCATTTGGTATTGCAAAACGCAATAACCTAAGCATGCGCCAGCTACTTGATATGAATGACCTAGACTTTAGAGAACTAAAAGTTGGGCAAAAACTACGTATTCAGTAATGGAACTACTGAAAGTGCACGATAAAGCTTTTAAGCTATTTATTGATGCCAATACTATACAGCAGCGAGTATTTGAAATAGGGAGGCAAATTGCAAAAGATTACGAAGGGCTTGATCCTTTGTTTATTGTTATTTTGAATGGTTCGTTTATGTTCGCAGCAGATATTTTCAGGGCTATTGACATACCTGCTGAAATATCTTTCATTAAACTGGCATCATACAAAGGCACTACTTCCACCGGCAATGTTATTACTGCTATTGGTATGGACGAGAACCTTACGGGCAGGCATGTGGTGATACTGGAAGATATTATAGATAGCGGTAAAACACTCAACTCTTTTCTGCCGGAAATATGGCAACGTCAACCCGCATCTTTAAAGATAGCTGTATTCCTGTTTAAACCCACAGCACTGCAATACGACGTACGGCCCAACTATCATTGCTTTGAGATACCCGACGATTTTGTAGTAGGTTACGGACTTGATTATGATGGTTTAGGGCGGAATCTCCCTGCACTATACACTTTAAGCCATTAATAGAAAATAGAAGCTGGGAGGTTCCCAGCATCAATCAGGTCTCCTTTCTTTGCTTGTTCAAACAGTTGTACTATAGCTTCTCTTCCTTCTTCCCCTAAATTGGTACTGTAATTATTTACATACAGCCCTATATGCTGCCGCATTACACTTTCTTCCATTTCCTGCGCATTGTCTTTTACAAACTGCGAGAGTTCAGGGTAATGGCTCCATGAATAAGCAAGGCTTTCTTTAATAATGTTATCTACTGTTTCACACAAATCCCTATCAAAACTCCGGCGAATAACGATGCCTCCTAATGGAATAGGTGCATGTATGTGATTCTCCCACCAATCTCCCATATCTTGCAGCTTAACCAGTCCCTTCTGTGTATATGTAAATCTGCTTTCGTGGATAATAAGGCCTGCATCGTATTCACCATCTATTACAGCTTGCTCTATTTCACTAAATATAAGCTCCGTCTTGTTTTTAGCTTGTGGATATGCTAATGAAAGCAGTAGGTTAGCTGTTGTGTTGAATCCTGGAATGGCTATTTTAAAACTGGCTATATCTTTCAGGTTAAGGTTTTCCCTAGCTACCAACAGTGGGCCAACGCCTTTGCCCAGCGCACTACCGCTATGCAGCAATGCATATTGTTGTGCTGTGTGCAAGAAAGTGCTGTAGCTTAGTTTAGTTATATCAAGTTTGCCAGCTTCAGCCCAATTATTTAGAGCAGCTACGTCCTCCATCACATATTCAAACCTTATGCCCTTAGTGTCTATTTTATTATTCACCATAGCATCAAAAATGAAGGTGTCATTGGGGCAAGGACTAAAACCTAAGGTCAATTTCATAGCAGGTGCAAGTTAGCTAGTATGCTGCAATTACAATCCGTGTATACGCATGTATCTTCCTATATTCGTATAAAACATACCTTATGTCTGCATACTTAGGTTTACGTACATTAAGCTATAAAGTAACCGATTTGCAAAAAGCAAAAGAATGGTACAGCAAGGTGCTTGGTATTATGCCTTATTTCGATGAGCCTTTTTATGTGGGGTTTAATGTAGGCGGATACGAACTAGGTTTGCAACCAGCAGAAGGTGAGGCGCCGGTGTATGGTAATAGCAGTACTACCTATTGGGGAGTGGAAGATGTACGGAAAGAGTATGACCGTTTGCTGCAAATAGGGGCCACTGCTTTTGAAGAACCAGCAGATGTTGGTGGGGATATAATGGTGGCTGCGGTTAAAGATCCCTGGGGAAATCTGTTTGGGCTTATTTATAACCCTCATTTCAAATTGTAGCGACATGCCTAAATTGTATATGTTGTTGCTGGGTTGCAGGCCACAGGGCAGGCTTACCGAGCAACATGATATTTTCTTCGGTATTGGCAATGAGCTGAAAGACTTGTTGCCTGATATCAAAGCCTTTTGGCCCGAAGCCCAAGGTAATATTCACCTTGACGCATGGCGCGAAGTAAATGTTGTAGATAGTTATAGTGTACAAATTGTTGAACGAAAGAAGGCATTACCTGTTAATTCAACAAAACTTTTCTTCATCAACCTGGGTGGATATAAACAAGGTGATTTTGAAGAGTACCATTATAAAATGCTGGCAGCGGCAATAAATAAAGATGAGGCTACCAAAATAGCAAAGCAAACCACCTTCTTCAAGCATACAGGCTTCAAGGGTGCCTCAGCTCATGTAGATGATAAGTATGGTATAGATGTAGATGATATGTACGAGATAAAAGATATATTACCTGAAAAGTATAAGCAACAGTATGCAATTGTGCTGTCGCCAGCGGGTTTAATAAACGAAGACGAATTGCACCTGGGTTATTTGCGTTTATATAAAATATAGGTTGCTTTTCTTTTAATAGACAGGTTATAATGTTGATAAAACAAGTCCACTTGTTTCTTCAAAATATTCCCCTGAATAACTTAAAACGTCATCGCTTGTACAATTGATGATGGTTTCAGTATAAAATTCAGTAACAATTACCTCAGTCGAATCGTCGGTCAATTTATATTTCACAGTCGCTTCACCATAAAATCCAACATTGATTTTAAAAAAATTGTCTGTGGAATCTATCAAGTAGTAATCAATAATATTCTGATACACATTTATTCTCGAGACTTCATAAAACTCTGCTTCTGCTTTCGAAAGAGAAACTCTATTAAACAGTTCAAAAAAATAGCTACAATTGATAGTTTCAACAGCATGAAATATCTCACATTGCAGTTTGGTCCAATCGAGGTTGTAGGCAAGCCAGTCCTTTGTCAGCCAATTTGTTAGTGAAGCGTGTACTTGAATAAAATCTGACAGGTTAGAAAAGAATTCTAGTTGTAACTTTCTTTCTTTTAGCTGGTTTTTCAAGTCATCGTGTAACTCATTTTTAACCTTACCAAAATCGGCAGTATTTTCTGAAATAAATACAATCTTATAATCCTTATTGTGCTCAATAAAATCTAAAATTGTTAGCCAAAGTATGCAATCTCTGAACTCCTCGCCTTTGTTTGAAAATGGCTTTATCCTTTTTACTGACCGTCGAATAATTTCTGGCAAATATTCTAGTTTGTAAAAAATCTTTTTAAACCCAAATGCTAGCTTTTGTGATATAATCTCCTCATAATTCACTACACGATATGACATGTGTTCAACCTCATCATCTAAATTTTCACCGCTTAACCTTGTAAATTCGCGAATAGCGTTCTGTAAATTTTTTAATTTAGAGTTTAGCTCTTTATTATACAACTCATTTGCTTCAACAAGGACTATGTCGGGAATGACTAGGGTAGTGCCTGTGCGATGCAGATAGTCGCGGAAACACTGATACTTTTGGGAAGCAAAATTAAAATCAGCTCTAATTATATTTGTGTCTATGATTACGTAGTCTGTTTTCATTGAGTCTTTTACTCAAAAAAACATATTACAATCAAAAATAAGAACCATATAAAAATATAAAGCAGACCATTGCTGGTCTGCTTTTGTGTCGGGAAGACAAGATTCGAACTTGCGACCCCTTGAACCCCATCCAAGTGCGCTACCGGGCTGCGCTACTTCCCGAACCGTTAAATTGGGGAGGCAAAGATATAGTTTTTATTCTTTTTCCCGACTGCTGCGTTATGTTTAAAATAGTTGAATGCTAAAAGTTCAATGTAATATTAACACAACCATTTATTTTTGAATTGGAGAACACGACTAATGGCAGCTAACATCTGGGCAAGGAATAAAAATATTATACTGTATAGTATTGCTATGGCAGCCTTACTTCTTTTGTTGCAATGGATACAGTTGAAGTTTGTTATTATAGATTATGCCTTTGAGGTATATGCAGGGTTAGTAGCTGTTATTTTTACCGGGCTTGGTATTTGGCTAGCCTTAAAACTTACCAAACCTAAAGTGAGAGAGATAGTAGTGGAAAAACCAATATATATACAGCAGGAACCCCCATTTACAATAAATGAAAAAGAGCTGGCTAAGTTACAATTGAGTAAACGTGAGATAGAGGTATTGCAATTGATGGCCGAGGGGTTGAGCAATAAAGAGATAGCGGAACAGCTATACCTTTCCTTAAATACAATAAAAACACATTCATCCAATTTGTTCTTTAAACTGGATGTGCAAAGGCGCACTCAAGCCGTTGAAAAAGCTAAAAGGTTGAAAATCATACAATAGCAATTCACCCTAAAGAGCGATTATTAGTACTGGTGCTGAAAATCATACTTTAGTATGAAGTGATTTGCGTAACGCCGGGCCATATTTGTGGCAACTAAACAACACTACTTATGAGAAAAAACATTTTGACTTTCGGAATTATTGCAGGGCTGATTGTATCGATATTTATGGTGGTTTCAATTGCCATATGTTATAGTAGCGGCAATTTTGGTGAGGGCAGTATGGAGGCAGGTTATGCCAGCATGATAATTGCTTTTTCCTTCATTGTTGTAGCTATTAAAAATTTTCGCGATAAATATAACAATGGCGTTATCAGTTTTGGCAAAGCATTCCAGATCGGGCTTTTTATAAGTTTGATCGCTTCTACCTTCTATGTTGTAACCTGGCTGATATATTTCTATAATTTCGTTCCCGATTTTATGGATAAGTATGGCGATCTAATGATAAAGCAGGCTTCTCAAAAAGGGCTAAGTGCTTTAGAGCTGCAAAAAGAAACTGAAAAAATTGCCAAGATGAGGGAAATGTACAAGAACCCATTATTCGTAATATTGTTTACATATGTAGAAGTACTACCTGTGGGGCTATTAGTTACTGTGGTAGCGTCGCTAATTTTAAAAAAGAAAAGCAGGAATATAGTGCAGGCTTAGCAGGTAATTCACTAAAACGAGAAGGTGCGGTATTACCGCACCTTCTCGTTAGTTACTGGCTACCAACTTATTTTGATTGGCGGCCAGGTACATTTGTATTTGGGTGATGTCATTTAGCATCGATATGTTATCATAATTACTCCATTGAGAAGGAGATGCTTCCAAAATGCTCCAGGCAACAGGTATTTTTTTATTGCTGGTTACATTGTTATAGTTAGTTACATTCTGTTTCAGATCCATCATTCGTTTAAAACCTGCTTGGTTGTTCTCAAAACTATTACCCAATCTTAATTCAGGGAAGTTGGCTATGTTGAGGTAGTTGGCAGGAAGTGTTGGTTGACCAATCGTTTTTTGAAGCACTATTTCTTTTAGTTCTTTACAGTTCCTGTCTATGTCTGTAGCAAGCTTATCGGTACTATTTACCTGCTGCATGGCATAGCTACCCCGGTGCTGCATCATTTCCAGCAGTTGCTCGTTTTGCAGGTAAGTATGTGCTGTATCGCTTTTCTTACCGTATATATTGGTGAGGCTTAGCTGTATGCCAAAAGCTCCTACCAATAAAACGGTAGAAACTATTGTATTCACCTTTGTTTCGGGGTTTCTGATACCTGTGAAGAAATAAACAGGTATAAAGATAGTAAGTGCTATTACCAGCATTGATACCCACATAATGTTGGCGCCCGGCCAGTGCATTATTTTGAACAACATTGCCAGGCAGTATAACATGCCCAGGCAAGTGCCAAGCCCCAATATGAGCTTATCTCGTGCTGTATTGGTTTCACGTATTTTTAGGATAAATAATAATGGAAGGAATACAAATGATAGTATTGCGAACCCTAGTACTAATATTACAGCAGCACCGGGCAGGTGCAGCACTTTTAATATAGAGCCAATAATAAAGGCTGCTGCAGATAGCGCTCCACTTACAAACATGAACTTTCTCATTGAATAGTAGTTTTTAAACGTTAATAAATTGATGGTTTCCTCTTCTATCTCACGCAGCTCTTTTTTATAGAACTGCGTGATAACCGACCGGTAGAAGAGCTCAAAGTCATCACCCTCTTTGAGATTTTGCTCAATGATGCAACAGACATGATCCAGGAGGTTTAACTGCAGGTCCTCCATTTCAACACCATTACGTCTAATGTCGTTGAGGATATAATCTATTTGCTGGTCACTGATGCAATACATTATGCTGTCTTGGTTTTAAGGTCAAGCAGAAATATCATTGTGTTTACGAAATCGGCAAATTCACTTACTTTTTCTTTAGTCTTAGCTTTGCCGCTGGGGCTAAGTGTATAATACTTACGCACCCGTTTGCCAATATATTCAAGCTCGGTGGTCACTAATCCCTCGCTTTCTAACGCATGTAGTGTTGGGTATAGTGCACCCTC